>NZ_AWFE01000060.1:0-81269 GCF_003263315.1 Hyphomonas sp. GM-8P | reverse complement strand
CCATGATGAACGTCCGAGAGCCCATCTTCCGAGCCCGGAGTTCATTTTTTGCGATTGCTTCGTAGATCGAGCTCGTCCCGAAGCTAGACGCATCCGCCGCGCCCGGTACCGAATAATGATTGGGTGACGCGCCTGGCAAGACGCAATTAGAGACCCGCTCCGACAGCCCGTTGGAGCGGGTCTTTTGCTTTCAGGCTTTCGTGTAGGTAATGCGGGCTTCAGGCTGACTTTCGAGCCATGCCTTCAGGTCTTCCGCCATGATGAACGTCCGAGAGCCCATCTTCCGAGCCCGGAGTTCATTTTTTGCGATTGCTTCGTAGATCGAGCTCGTCCCGAAGCTAGACGCATCCGCCGCGCCCGGTACCGAATAAGCCATCCGTTCGGTTGGGATCATTTCTGTCTCCATACTCGCCACGCGGGATTGCGTGGGCGTGTACGGTCAACGATGGGGTGAAGTCTGGCGAACTCTAAGGCGCCTCGTTTTTACCAATCAGTACAATTGGTTAGGGGGTATCCTTGCCCCAGGATTCGCATTCTTCCAGCCAATTGGCAGCCTGTTCACCGAGCAATCTTGGCAAAAAGCTTTTTAGAAGATCATGCCGTTGGGCACACGCCCAGGAAGCAAACTGAGGCACTGGTTTTCCGATATTGTCGCAGGCAGCTTTTTCCGTGCGCCAACTTTCCAAAGGTTCGCGGCCAATCCAGCCCAGGAGAAGCGCATCGGCTGCGGACATGCCGAAGTATTGCTGTTCATCTTCCTCTACAAGTTTTCGCCATGGAGTACGAATTGCGTCCTCTCCGGCACCTTTGATCCCGTGACGAACTAGGATCGCCGCTACTTTTCTTGCTGCCGCACGCTGCGAATCTCCAGCGGCTTCGAAAAGTTTCATCGTCCCAACGGCGTACCGCTTAAGTGTCATGTATTCGAACGATCCCGCTTTCGCGCTTACACTGCGCCCGTAAAGCCCAATAGAAGGCGCTGTACCTGTTTGAGCTGCGCCTCGTGCAGCCGTTTCTGCTTTTCCAACTATCGCCCACAACCGCGATAGCCACTCATAAGGTTCGCCGCCTGAGACGAAACGCTGCGCATGGAAAAGCATTGCGCCGAGGGTTCCTAGAATTGCCTCAATTTCTGCGAAACCCTGTCTCGCACGGTTGGCACCTTGTTTGCGATAGGCTGCGTCGGTGACCTCGTATAATTCCTTCAACAACAGGCGCGCCCAGTTTGCGAGCTCCTGGTTCGGCACCATAGCTAGACTGCTCCAGTCAGGTGACGATGATGGTGGTTCCGGTTCGGACATTTCTGTTAGCCCAGCCCACTTTTCAGCGGTTTGTCGGATCCAGGTTTCCAGTTGGTCCTCAGCCATGCAACCGCACCACCTGGGCTGATGCCTTGCCCATGCAATGGTCAGCCCATGCCTGCATCAGCACGCGGCGCTTCTCCAGTGCATCGCCCCTTCGGTAAGCCCGTTCCGTCTGATCCCCAACAATATGGGCCAGCGCCTGTTCGGAAAGGTCCCAGGAATAACTCGTCGTCTCAGTCGCCCAGTCCTTGAACGTGGACCGGAAGCCATGGATGGTCGGACCATTGACGCCCATCCGGTCCATCAGGTTGCGCAGGGCGGTTTCGGAAATGCAGCCCTTGCCGCTCATATTAGGGAACACGTAGTCGCCGGTCTTCGTATCGGACAGGGATTTCAGGATTGCGGCGGCGGCGTCACTGAGGGGCACACGATGTTCCCTTGGCTCTTTCATGCGCTCCGGCGGGATTGTCCACAGACGAGCTTTAAGATCGATTTCGGCCCACATGGCGCCGCGTCCTTCAGAGGAACGCACGCATGTCAGGATCAGGAACTCCAGCGCTCGGGCACTGAGAGCTTCGCGTTCCTGCAGGCGTTTCATGAAGGCTGGCACGTCTGCAAAGGGCAGGGCCTCATGATGTTTCACCGGCTTCTTCTGGTTCGGTAGCAGGTTCTTCAAATGGCCTCGCCAACGGGCAGGGTTGTCGCCTGCCCGAAATCCCTCGGAGCTCGCCGCGTCCAGGATGCGCTCTATACGGCCCCTGAGGCGCGTCGCGGTTTCCCGCTTTTCATTCCAGATGGGTTTCAGAATTTCGAGAATATGGGCGGTCTCAATGGCGTTTACCGGCTTGTCCCGCAGAAGCTTGCCATAAGCATCCAATGTGTTGCGCCATTGCTGGCGGTGCTTGGCGTTCGTGTAATCGCCAAGATTTGCGTCCATCCACTCATTCGCATACTCGCCGAATGTGGGAATAGGTTTATCATCTTCGCCCTTCAGCACCGCCTTCGGATCTCGTGGCGGCATATCAGCGAGGGCCGACCTTGCAACTTCAGCCCGGCGCCTGGCCTCGGCAAGCGTGATGGCAGGGTAGGGGCCAAGGCCAATTTCAGGACGCTTGCCCTGCCAGCGGTATCGAAACAGCCAGGATCGCGCGTCAGTTCCAGTAACTTGCAGGTAGAGCCCTCCACCATCCGGCAGCATCTGCTTTCCCTTGGCAGCTTTGATCTGGTTCGCCGTCAGTCGGTTCAGTGTACGCGCCATGACGCTCACTCCGCTTGTCCGGAGGTCTACCCATCCGGTTACCCACCCAATATCGGTGTTTGTGTGCGGTTTGTCACGGTGAGAGGTGGAAGGTTTGTCCACTTAATCCCTATGTTTCCACAGCTTATTCGGTTTCCTGCGGTGAGCGACGGAGATAAGTGCGGCGGCCTTCCTCTCCGCCACTTTTTCTTTCTGAATTGATTAGGGAATTCCAGAGCAGGGCTGCGCATGCCCCGCCCAGCAGAGCTTCGCGTTGGCCAATGTCGCTGGTGTCGATTTGAAGAGCGCCCTAGAACGCAAAACGATGCTGCGCACAAACAAGATCATAAACGGACTGAACCCGCCCGAAACCGGCGCGGAAGGGGTGTGGTTCTGGCAAACCAACCCTCTGGAAGCGGGGACAAAGGTTCTGTCTGAACCCGAGAACGCGCGTGTTTCGAGGCTTCTTTTGCCTGAGAAACGTGACTTGCTCTCCGCCAGTCTCGCGGAACGCCGCCACCTGCTTGCGGGATTGCTCGGCTGTGAACCGGCCAGTCTTCGAATTGCGCATGACGATCAGGGGAAACCCGGGCTGCCCGACTATCCCGACATCTCTATCAGCTTTTCGGATAGTGAGGATTGGAACGGGCTCGCGTTATCCCGGGATCGCCCTGTGGGCATCGATGTGGAGCTTGTCCGGCCTGTCCTCTGGGAGCCGATGCTGAACATGCTGGCGGAAGACGATGAGGCTGACGATATTCGTGCGATACTGGCGGATCGAGCCGAGTTGGACACTTTCTTCCGTTGCTGGACAGCCAAGGAAGCGATCCTGAAAGCTGCTGGCACAGGCTTGAAAGGCGGTGCGCGCCGCATCCGGTTGCCTTTCGCCTTTATTTCCAGCGACACGGACCACTTCACCATCGAGCATGATGGACTCAACCTGGCAATCGACACTTTTCTGGAAGACCGACTTATCTTGAGCCGGGCATTAGCCGTCTAACCCAGATCTGTCAGCGATACGCTCATCGGCCCCACCTCGTAGACACGAAGGCCGTCGCGCCACAGGCTGCCCCGCGCGGTGATCAGAATATCCTCACCGCGATCCTCGATCTTCAGGATCTCCATCACGCTCGTTACAGTCTTCCGCTCAGGCGTCACCTGTCCGCGATAGCTCCATTTCATCGGAGCATTTGGGGCAAGCGTGGTCAGGTGCGGCTGGGTCATGCCCTTGTGGAGACCCTTCTTCCAGACAAGCTGTGTCAGCGCCTGGATCAATGCGTCCAGCCCGAGGGATCCTGGCTGAACAGGGTCCTGATAAAAGTGCGCCTTGAAATACCAAGCATATGGGTCGACGTGCTGTTGCGCTCGGATCAGCCCGAGCCCTGCCTCTCCGCCATCCGGATCGCAGAAATCGATCTCGTCGATCATTTGCATTCTGCCCGAGGCGCGCGGTTCCTGCATGGAAATCTGCATTGAAGCCGGCCGCAGGTCGAACGCCTGGGTAAAGTGAGGCTTCGCTGGAAGCCCTGCCTGTCGGACGAGAGAGGAGGGCGGGAAGAATCCGAATTGAGTTTTCAGATCCAGCACCTGCCTTCCGTCACCCGTGACGACCTCGACATCGAAGGAGACGAGTGTCATCGGTCCGACTTTGGCAATATTCGTTAGAGTACTGCGGATTTTCAAAATGCCGTCATTCCGGCCAACTTCCATGTGCAGGAAGCCATCACCTTCAAGGTTTCGGAAGCGAAGCGTGCCCACAAGTGCGAAGCCTGAATGACTGGCCAGCCAGCCGCACGGCTGAAGCGCGATTTCGCAGAGAACTGCAAACGGCATGGTGCCATTCACATTGTCGTCAAAATACCATGCATCCGCAGGAATGTCGTATTCCGCTGTCATCGTCGCGCCGAGCGTTTCCTCGGCCGGACGCGTCGTAACTGACGTCACGCGGGATATGAAATGATACGGCGGTTGAGGAAGGCGCGGAACATTCCCCTGATCGTCATAACGCCGGTACATGTCTCCGAATGCGGCAGAAGGCGCGCCATTGGCGCAATCCAGCAACGCGGCGTGATCCCCTCGGCTTTCGCGCTCTGGTCCGATCCGCAAAGGCTTGGCATCTATTCTCGGCGCCGGCCAGTTGCGGCGAAGCCGGATTCCAAAGCGCGGGCAATGGAACACCTTGTGGCCGTCGCACCGGGCAAGCAGGGAGGCGTATATTTCCGGCGTCTCCCCATCGATGATTTCGTCGATGAAGACTTCATAGGTAACCTGATGATCCTTATCCGGGATCACTTGACCGCGGCATACGAATTTCGCTGTGTGTTCGGGAATGGGTTCGAAGACGTATCCATCCCGCTCGACAGTCAGGCCCACGGCAGCGGCATAGAATTCCAGCGCCTGCACGGCGGCTTCCGCCATGAGTGTGCCGGGCATGCAGGGGTCGTTGTGAAAGTGTCCGTCATAGAACCATGTGGACGCTGGCGTTGCCGCGCGTGCCCGAAGGTAGCCGCGTTTCCAAGGCCCACCTTGCGGATCGAATGCAATGACATCATCGAACAGCGATAGCTTTCCGCCGGGAATATGTGGTGGATTGGAATGGGCGGCACAGAGCTCAAAACCCTCGCCGAAACAAGCAAAGGCATCACCGTTCCGGAACGCGTTTATATCATCCTCAGAAAACGTCCGCTTGTTGCTGACACGCTGTGGTTCGAAGCCGGCAGGGTCTGAAGTCGGGGGGGCATTTTTGGCGGCATCCCAGATGACGCCTTTGCTGTTGGCGAGTTCCTCGTCGGTAAAGAAGCCGGCTTGCCCGTTGCGGACAGAGAACGCCAAACGGTCGTTCGCTCTGCAATCATACTGGAAGAAGAACATCCGTACACCGCCCAACTCAGCGTGCCCGGTAATTTCGATCTGGAAGCCCAACGTATCGTCGACCGACGGGAGCCCCCCCTCGTGGAAGGTGATCTCGCACCCCAGCAATCGGTAGACCCGTTCGTTTTTGTTGCGCAAGTCCGCACCCATCCAGCCGATCAGCGTCAGATCAGCCTGACCGCATTCGATCAGCGGGCCCGGGCGGATGCGACCGTCATGGATGAAGTCCGTATGATTGGAGAGATCTGTTTCGGTCCAGATCACACCGCCGGCTTCTTCGGTTGGGGCGGCATCGATACCGGTGACCCGGTCAACAAGAAGAAGTGGTGGTGCCGGAAGGCGTACCTGCCGGTCGAAGCGGTCCTGGGCTGCGAAGGCCGGTCCGAAGAAAGCTGACATCTTGCCTCGTGAGGAAGCCTCAACCTCTCCTCGGTCGCGGGTCGGACCAGACGGCGAACGGCGGTCAAGCGCGGTCGTCCCGCTCACCACTTTCTGCGGAGGCTCAGCACATTTTCCGGGAACGGGCTCCGGAGGTCGTCTCGGCATCGTCACCTGCTGGCACGGTATAGTCATGGCATAGTCCGGTATGCGCAGCTTGGGCGCAGGCGGCAGTCCGCACTGGGCAGGGCGTGGTCGGTTTTTGACAATCTTGGGCATGGGGTAAGGCACCGGTCTTGTAGCGTTCCATTGGCCGGCTGGGGCGGCCTCGTTTTTTTGGGCGGCGGCGAGCGTTTCGAGCAGGGGGTTCAGGTCGATTTCCCGTCCATCGGCATAAAGAAATGCCGCTGCGTACGCGATCTGGCCAAGGTCCGAGGTTTCGATCCTGTCAGTGGCGATGGCCTTGAAAGGCTTATCTTTCAATGTGTTGGAGAGGCTGGCCGTCAACGTATCGCGTGGGCCCAGTTCGAGGAAAGTCCGCACACCATCCGCCCAAGCCTGACGCACCGTTTTAGGAAAATCCACCGTATCGACTGCCTGCCGGGTCAGCATGTCCGCGACAACGTCCGTTTCAGGCTCGTAGGCCCCGTGAATTGCATTGGCGTACAGCCGGACATTAGACCCCCGATGTACCGGCCGCGTATGCAGGCGCCGCCAGGTATCCGCGAATGGCCGCATGGCCTTGGCATGGACAATCAGGTGCTGGTTCATCTTCACGCCAGCGCGCCTGCCGAACTCTTCACACAGCGCACGGCAAGCCTCGGCAGGTCCGCCGATCATACAGTCCTCATCCGTGTAGATGATCGTGATTTCCACGCCGGGATGACGTGAGAGTGCGGCCTTTACGTCAGCAACAGGCGCTTGCAGGCGCCAGTTGGTCCAGTCGGATGGGACGTTTGGCCCCCACGCCTGTTTCGCCGTTTCGAATTCACCGCCGATGTGCCGTTCGTACATTGCAGCTTCTGATATCTCGTCCAGAAGCGCACCGGGATCCTTCCAATAGCCAAAAGAAAACAGAGCATTGGATTCCCCGAGTGAAAGACCGATAGCAGCATCGGGCTTCACCTTGAGGATGTCCAGCCAGAGGATCGCATGTGCTTGGCTGACCAGCGTACCGGCGCAAAGCTGCTCGAATTCAGAAAGGCTGGCACGTGACAGCAGGGCGGCAATCTCTTCTGCCCGGGACAATTTTGAAAGTTTCTTCCGGACCTCCGGGAACGCCATCAGAAGGCGCCTCGCCATCCGGGGGTAGACTGCAGCCGATCCGGTAAACATGAAGGCCAACTCGCCTTCCGGTTGGCCTTCGCCATAATAAATGCCGTCGCCTGACGGCACCCGATCTTTCGAGAGTTGCCGCGCAACACACGCACGCAGGTTTTGGATGGCATCTGCGCCTGCAGCCAACAAGGCGATCCGGCATCTGCCCCGGCCGCCTTGGCGTCCCGATTTCACGTTCTCCGCGAGCTTCTGCTTGCTGGCTGCTGCAGTGAAGAAGATGGACGGCGTTGGCCTTAGTGGATCCGGCATCACCAGAGGCGGCGCCAATTCAAGTGAAATCGATGTGCCAACATTCGCTGCTCCAGCCGGTACATTTATCCGGCTTTTTTTTCGTGGCCAGGACAACTTCGGAACAGCGCCGTCTGGTGTCAGGTGATGACTGTGGGCATTCAGCAGCAGTTCGATAGCTGCCTGGACTAAAGCATCAGCATCCGGAGCGGTTCCGTAAACATCGGAAAACAGGTTCTCGACGTGCCTGCTTTTCGAGTTTTTCCATTCCACTGACGCAACCGATCCAAGTATCGGATCGCCAGCGGCCTCAGCATCCTCACGACGTTTGAGAACCAGTGCAGCTGCCGCGTCGCCTGGGTTTTTTGTTTGACCCAACTCGCGAAGGGCCTTGGCCCGAACCGGTTCCGACGCAAAATCAGCTGCTGCGACAATGGCCATCGACAGGCGCTCAGAAGCCAAGGCATCAACCGCGAGATCCAGCGCGGCAGGACCGCTCGCGGCACCAGCGGATACCGAGTATCCCATGCCCTGCATGTCGCGCCCGAACGTGATCCGGTTTGCGGTCATGTTCGCCATTGCACCGAGCACCATCGCGGCATCGAGTTTCGGAGCGATATCTTCTGGTGATTGCGAGGAGGAAGAAGAAATGCGCTCCCTGAGAGCCCAGCGCGCAGAATCTGCCGCGCAAGCCATACCGGCAAAGACTCCCGTCTCGTGACTTTCAACAGGGGAAACCCTGTCCAGAGCTTCACTCACCGTAGACAGGATCGCCAATTGTTGCGGCTCGGCCTGTGTCAGGTCTTTGGGAGGTGTTCTGGCATTCGCAGCATTGGCCCCGATTTCTTCCAGTTGCTCCGGAGGAGCGATTGGCCAGTTCATCAACCGTCTCAACACCGCATCTGTCGTCCGGTCCGAGCCGGCCATAACGGCCGCGGCGCAGACGACAATTTCAGGAGTATGTGATTGTTTGAAACTGGTGTTGCGGCCTCTGCGGACGATCGGCTGATGCTGCTCCATTATCAGGTGCGCATTGTTGCCGCCAAATCCGAAGTTACTGATCGCAGCGCGCCTTGCTCCATGATCATTTCTCCAAGGTTCCTGCTTCGCTTGTACGATGAGGTTTGAATGTGCGAGAGACTCCAGTACGTCGCCATCGATCGGTGTCGGAGGCAGGCTTTCCCGAGACATCGCACCCGTAAGCTTCAGGATGCTTGCAAGACCGGCGACGGTAATGAGGTGACCGGTATTCGCTTTGAGAGATCCGACCGGTAATTGCTCCACAGCGCCATAGACAGACTTTGCCGATGATACCTCCACGCCATCTCCAACGGGTGTGCCGGTCGCGTGGCATTCGAGGTATTGGATCGTGAGCGGATCTATTTCGTTGCGCTTCAACGCATCACGCATCGCATCGGCTTGCCCTTCGGCAGACGGTGCCAGCAGACCTTTCCGGCGGCCGTCATTCGACAGGCCGCTTGCGCGAATTAATCCGTAAACTTTTTCCCCTGGTTCAACGTCACTCAGTCGCTTCAGGACGATTGCAGCGGCGCCTTCCGAAGGCACTAGGCCGTCGGCGCCCTTCACAAACGGCCGGGAACGGCCGGTGGGACTCAGTGCATTTAATGCGTCGAAACCAATGTGAAGGATCAGATTGTCAGCGGCATTGACTGCCGCAACGAGCGCGCAGTCTATTTGTCTCGATTGCAGCTTCCGGCACGCAATATCAACAGCATAGAGGGAAGATGCACATGCCGCATCGAGTGAAAGACAAGGTCCGGAGGCGCCTAGTGCTTCGGCAATCAATCTTGATGGAAGTGCAGAATTCAGTGTCAGATGAGCAGGTGGTGTAGGTTCATCGCGCCACAATCTCGAGGCGAATTCGACATGCCCGGCCGAAGGATAAGACAGGTTCGCGGCAAACACGCCTATGGCGGAAGGGTTAACTCTGGGATTGGTGGCATCTTCCCAAGCATTAAACGCTGCTTGCAGGGACCAGCTGCAGACAGGATCTAGTTCCCCGACGCGAACGGATTTCAGGCGAAATCGGTCTGGTGCGAAGAGCGCATCAAAACCCCTTACGCGTCCGGACACGAACGACCGGGAGCTGGCTATGTCGCTGGGGAGCCCAAGTTCGACAGGAGAGACAGGGGCGTAAACGACCCGTCGCTCCATCACAATATCAGTAAGCTCCTCAGGCGTGTGTGCGCCCGGAAGAACACATCCCTGTCCAACGATAGCGACAGGTTCGAAATAGGTCATGCACTGCCCCATTCGTCACCAACGACGAACCGAACCTGATCGTGAGAAGAATTCAGAAGTTGATCTGCGAAAATACGGGCGCCTTCTTGCTTTGAGATTAGGCCTATGCCCCGCTCGGTAAACATTCGCGCCAGGGATTCATCGACCATTCCACCTTGCCAGGGGCCCCAGCAAAAGGCCTTCACTTGTGTATCCGGTATTTTCCCGGCGAGGTGAACGGCCACATTGTTCAGCCACTCATTGGCTGCGGCATAGTTAGATTGCCCTTCGTTTCCAAATACAGCGGATGCTGAAGAAAAAAGACCAATATAACGAAGGGCAGAAGGCTTGATACAAGACAAGATCGTTTCAAGTCCGGTGACTTTGGGCGAAAAAACCTTCTCAAAATTCTCCAGACCGAGCGCTTCGGCGAAACCATCTGACAGAACACCTGCGCCATGAACCAGGCCTGTGACCGGGCCTTCTTCATTTATGAGTCTGGAAAGGGTGGTACGAAGGCTTGCCTGATCCCCAATGTCTGCCTGTACGTAACGGGCTTTGGCCCCGCCAGACTCGATGGCTTTCAGGGTAGAGACGATTTCCGCCCCGGCCAGAAGTATGCGGGCGAAGCGGTCAATCTCTACCGGCGTCTTGGGGGCATCGGCACGACCAGAATTCTTTGCCAGGGCACCACGCAGCGCTTTGAGATCGGTTTCTCGCTCAAGCCAGGCGGGCCAGGCAACGAGATCGGACCGACCGAGCAGAATGAAACTACCCCCTGTTCTTTTTGCGAGTTCAATCGCGCAATCGGCAGTCACACCCCGGCCGCCACCGGTTATCAGCCAGACTGGTGATTCAGGAACAACCGATGCGGTTGACGGCGCCAGGACAATTTCGCCGGGAACATCTTGATAAATTCCGTCGTTACTCAGTGTATAGGTACCTTCAGACAGGATCAGAGACATCGCAATGCGAGATGCTTCATCCTGGATATTTCCAGAAATTTTGAGAGACGAGGCACTTACGCGTATTTCGGGGCGTTCAATCCGAAGCGAACGACAAAGGCCTGAAACACCTCCGATCGCTGACAAGGAGCGGGCTGACGTGCGGTCCAGCGCAACGACATGCACCCCTTCGTGCGCCGACAGGATCGCCTTGAGAACGTCATGGTGTCTTTTTGCCTGTCGTTCCTCGGTCAACCCTTCCGTAAGAAGACATGTCCCTGCGCTTTGAGGCTTGCTGACGATGTTGGCCTCTCCACCGCGACTTTCAATCTCTTGTTTGATCGCTTCGGCAAAGGCTGGAGCAGCATTTGTTATCTCGATCGCGTCGGACTCGTCGAACGATACAGTTTGGTCATATGAAGCCACTCGTACAGTCTCGAGTACCCGCACGGCGTTCAGATATGGAGCATTCCCTGCGTCTGTCGCGCCGGGACGGACCGCCTCAGGAGGCGTACCGTCCCCTAGGCAAAAAAATCAGCGATCGCCCTGATCGTGCGGAGTTCAACGAGGACTTCCGGGTCCACTTCCGGGAGGTTTGGATGCTGTTCACGAAGGGCCGAAAGGATTTCAACCTGTTTGATGGAATCGACGCCCAACTCACCCTCAAGATCCATGTCGTCTTCCAGCATATCACTCGGATATCCTGTTTTGTCAGCAATCAGCTCCCGGACGACATCCGGTGTGATTGAGCCATTTAACTTACCAGGGGTAGACGCGGCCGGTGCAGAAGAAACTTCAACGGTGATGGGGGCGATTTTCTTGACCGCCGGAGCGGGCGAGACACCATTTGATCCTGTCACCATGTCGGCAATTGCTGCGATCGTGCGCAATTCCACGAGGCGTTCTGGGTCTATCTCAGGAAGTTCCGGCAGCTGCTCGCGGATCGTCGACAGGATTTCGACCTGTTTGATGGAGTCGACGCCCAGCTCTCCCTCCAGATCCATATCCACATCCAGCATGTCTTCTGGGTAACCGGTTTTATCTGCAATAATGCCACGTACCAGGGCGACGGCATCCACACCTTGAGTGCTGATAGCGCGAGCAGCAGTTTCCGTGACAGGTTGGACTGGTGGGGTGGTTGCCGTTGATGCGGCTGGTTGAGCGTGTGCTGAGCGTCTTGCGGGTGCTTTTGCCGGACCAGGTACAGCAGGCGCGTCTGCAGTCGCAGGCTCAGGATGTCGCGGTGCTGGGGCGACCGACGCGATTGGAGCCGGAGCGGGTTGAGGTAGTGCTTTTGCCGGTTCAGGTAATGATACCGCGGCGCCATTCATGACTTGCGATACAGTATTCAAATACGCGGCATGAGCCGAAGAGGCCATGCTCATGAACTCCGAATGACGGCGAGATACCTCCATCAACACCCGTTCAACTGGGGTTTCGCCCCCGGACCCGGAAGGGTCATAGGATGGCATGGAAGGAAACGACGAGTAGGATGAATCCGGCATGGCAGGTTCCTGGGGATTAGAGGCAGAAGAGGATTGAGTTGGGCCTGCCTGAGGAAGGCGATCGGCCATCGTACGGTTATTTTGCGGGGTAGAAGCTGGTGTGCGATCGGGATTCGGCGCAGCTTTGCCCGCCGCACCGTCGGGTGGCGGATAAGGTTTGCCGAAATTCGCCCCGGAAATCATGACAGCGTGCTTGGGCGGAGCCGGGCGAGGAGGTTCCGCAGGCAAGTCTTCGAACAGGGTTGCAAAATCGACGGGAATGCCCGCAACGCTGATTGCGCCAAGTACTGACAGAAATTGTGTAACACCATTCATTCGCTTGTTGTCGAGCGAATAGGATTTGTGCGGACGGTCACGAAGGACGTCATCAACCAGCCCGGTGACGACCGACCCTGGGCCTATCTCAATGAACACGCGCGCACCGTCGGCGTACATCCGCTCGACCAATTCCCTGAACCGGACAGGAGAGGCGAGTTGGCTTGCGACTTCCACGGGCATCTGTGTGCCGGTGCAGGCGTAAGGCTCTGCTGTTGCATTAGCATATACCGGCAGAGAAGGTTTGCGCAGGCGTAGTTTCCTGAGTGCCGTTTCAAATGGTTCAACAGCAGACGCAACAATCTTCGAATGAAAAGCGGTAGCGACGGGAAGAAGGCGGGCCTTCAGTCCTTCCTGTGTACATAGCTCCAGAGCATCGTTCACAACTTTGGTGGGACCGGACAGCACGACCTGGCTCGGCCCATTGTCGTTGGCGAGTACCAGATCTGGAGCGAATTCGCCCAGGATGTGACCAATATCCTCTGATGCGGCCTGAACGGCCATCATGGATCCGGAACTGGACTTTGCGGCTTCGGCCATCAAGGCACCACGATCGACAGACGCTGAAAGAGCACCGGAAGCGTTCATAGCGCCTGCATAGTGCAACGCCATGATCTCACCGAAGCTGTGTCCGGCCGCCATCTCACCCTGGATCCCGGCTTGCGACAGCAAGGCGAGGTGCGACAGGGTTACGGCAGCGATTGCAGGCTGGGCATGCTCCATGGCTTTCAGGTGATCAGTTTGATCGCCATGTTCGACCTGATCGAATGCTGCTGGCGGAAATGCCAGTTTATGGAGTTTCAGCTCACCCGCACGTTTGTGACTTGCGGCTTCATCCCAGACTGCTCTTGCGGCCGGGAATGCCATGGCCAGATCAGCGCCCATACCCACATATTGGCTACCTTGCCCTGAAAACATGAAGGCGACTTTTTCATCTGCCGGCTGATCGAGAGATACATGGCAACCCATTTTTAGGGGGCGGTTACCAATTTCATTGCTATTCAGGGCATCGATGACGCTGTTGACTTTAACGGTGAGGTCTTCCGGAGATTGTGCCACAATGGCCGCGCGAGCGGGTGCCGTGGCATCAAATGCCTCCTGGCTTTCTGATGCTCGGAAAGCGAATTCCTTTTCTGTGAGACCGGTCTTGAACGCCGCAATTCTGGAAGAGAGTGTCGCGGGAGACTCTGCCGAAAACAGGAAGAGCTCTGCGGGCAATGATCTCCAAGGTCTGACTGCATTAGGGCCGGTATATTCTTCCAAAGTGACGTGGAAGTTGCTGCCCCCGAAACCGAACGAACTCACAGAGGCTCTGCGAGGCCGTTTTTTTGGAGAAATCCAGGGGCGGGCCTCGGTGTTCAGATAAAAAACCGGGCTGTTCTTGATGGCGTCTGCCGGTTCTTCCACTTTGATGGTCGGTGGCAATGTCTTCCGGCTTAAAGCATGCGTGACTTTAATCAGGCTGGCAGAACCGGCCGCTGCTTTTGTATGGCCGATCTGTGCCTTGACTGAACCAATGGCGCACCAGGGTTCGTCCTGGTTGTGCTCTCCAAAAACGAGATGGAGCCCTTCGATTTCGGCCTTGTCGCCAGCTTTTGTACCAGTACCATGAGCTTCTACCAGGTCTACTGTAGATGGATCATATCCAGCCTGATCGTATGCGCGCTTCAGCGCTCGGGCTTGGCCGTGTGGAACCGGGCTGTAGATTGCGGTTCCTTTGCCATCTGAAGCCCCGCCAAGTCCTCTGATGACGGCATAGATCTTGTTACCATCCCGCTCGGCGTCATCTAGTCGGCGCAAAGCGAGCATGCCAATACCTTCGCCCAGCATGGTGCCATCCGCTCGCGTGGAAAATGGCCGGCAGTCTCCGGACGGCGACAAGGCCGGTGTCTTGGAGAAGCACATATACATCAGAATGTCGTTCAGGGCGTCCACGCCGCCTGTCAGAACTGTGTCGCTGTCTCCGGACCTCAGCTCATGCAGGGCGATTTGTAGTGCCGAGAGGCTGGAGGCGCAGGCGGCATCGGTTACGTAATTGCTGCCGGTCAGATCAAATCGGTTTGCGATCCTTCCGGCGATAACGTTGCCAAGCAAACCGGGGAAGGTGGCTTCCTGCCAATCGACATAGTGATCTTCAATCCGCCGGGTGATGTCCTGAACCTGGCTTTCTGGCAGCCCGGCCTGACGCATCGCATCCACCCATGCAGGACGCTGAAGCCGACCCGCCATGTGGGCGGTCATCTCCGTTGCCGATGCGACGCCGAGAATGATGCTCGTGCGAGATTTATCGATCATTCCGCTGGAGTCTTGTTCAATGTCTTCCAGCGTCATTTGTGCGGCGATCAGAGCCAGAAGCTGAGCTGTGTCGGTGCCCTCCATCGCTTTGGGGGGAATGCCGAAATAGAGCGGATCAAAAGCGAGAGGATTGATGAACCCGCCACGACGTCCGTACGTCCGGTCTTTCGTTTTGGGATCTTCATCATAGTAGTCTTCAATCAGCCAATGACTTGGTGGTACATCGCTGATCAGGTCCCGGCCTTCAAACAGGTCACGCCAGAAACCCGTAACATCACCCCGTCCCGGATAGACGGCCCCCAGGCCGACGATCGCGACAGGAGCGGCGGTTTGTTTGGCCATCACGCGGCCTCCGTTTCAGCGAATTGATGCGGGGTGTAATCGAAGGCCGTTGGAGGCACAGCGACACCGACGGCGCGCAGTTGAGAAGCTCTAGTTATGCGGGCTGCGCCTTCCATGAGGTTCCAGGCAATCTGGCGGACCGTCCGGTTGGATATGTCCTCCAGGAAAGTGCCCGCGGCCCATTCGTTAAACGCCCCCTGCGCGGGGCCGCACCAGATCTGGTAGTCAGCTAGATGTTCGGGATCGCCGTCACGGGCGAATTGTGCGCCGGAGAACAGGTAGCGCCTTGCGACGAGAGCGAGACGCTTGTTGCCGTCGGATTCCGCCCGTTCAGCTTCTTTCGGGTTCACGTCCCTGATGTAGCTGCGTGTCGCCTGCCAGGCGGCTTCGAACGGCTCGCCAAGAATATCTTCGATCCAAACCTGGTCTTTTGGATCCAGCGTTTCGAACGACGCGCCGGAACGATAGAGCTGAAACAGTTTCTTTCCGCGCATCGCGAAAAGGGTACCGCGCTTCAGAACCTGAACTTCCACGCCTTGCTCGAACATGTCCGCAGCCGGCGCCATCGCAACGTCTGCCGGCCCGGCTTTGGCCAGCAATTGGCGACCGGGCAGGGACAGGCCGGATTCTACGGCTGCCTGATTGATGGAACCCGTCAGCACATAGGCCGCACCCATGCCGAATGCTGCCGCCACAGCGTGCGGTGTGGCGATGCCGCCAGCCAGACCGATCCGGATGGCGTTGGGGTCAATTCCGAATTTTGAGACAACCCGATCCCGGGCTGCGGATATCGAGGAAAAGAGGGGGGCTGCTGACCTCCGGTCTGTATGCCCCCCGGAATCCGCCTCTGCTGTGATTTCTGCTGCGACGGGAACTTGTCTGGCGAGTTCAGCCTGCGCTGAGGAAATCGCACCAGAATCGACCAGGGAGTTCAGAATGGCATCCGGTGCAGGCGACAGGAACTGCTCGGCGACTTCTGCGCGGGACACTTTCGCAAATACATGGTTCGTCCGGATGATCTGACCATCGGGACGTCGTGCAAGCCCAAGCGCCGTATATCGCACGATTTCGGGAGATAGGCGCATGTAGGCCGACGCGGAAACGCGCCTGACTTTCTCATGAAGAAACAGGTCAACGACGGCGGCCTCATAACCAGGCTGCTGGGGTGTGTGAATCAGGTTGGCGCCCCAGCAGATCTGATCAGAAGACAATTCCGATTTGATCTGGAGCAGTCCTAGCTTGATTTCATCAAGAGCAAGTCCGGCGCTACCGTAGAATCCCAAGCAGCCGGCGCGCACGGCTTCGACAACCATACGTGGCGTGGCGATACCGCGTGCCATTTCCCCAACGACATAGTTGAATCTGCTCCCGTGGGTCGCAGAAAAGGCTCGGTCACCCAGCCATTCGGGGTAAATTGGTGGGAGTATCGCTGCGCCGGTTGAGGTGCCTTCGGTGATGGCAACGGCTTTCACCTCATCCGCGGAAAGCTCTAGGCTGACCGGGAGGCGCGGGTTCTCAATGATCGTGGTGCACACGTTCATCATCCAGGACACTTCTTGCCATCTCACTGCACAATTCTACGCAGTCGCTATTTAAAACTATACGAACGGAATACACCCGCTGTCGAAAACCCGTCTTTCACAGTTAAGGAAATGTATGTGCTTTCGCACCCGCTCTCCGGATCTGCAGTATTCCCAACACATCAGACCTATCAGCTCACTCTAGGAAGATGCAAAGTATTTCATTCAATACGTGAAAGATTAGACGTCAGAACGACAGATTCGCGAAGATTAAGCATATCGTTCTGGCTGTGATGAATGAATTCCGTTCAGAAATTGATCCTGAGTCGCCGCCCTCCGACAGGAAGACAGGTGATTCGTGCAAAATGAGGCTTCGCTGGAACCGACCCGGCCGGAGCGTTCGGATTGCCGGTTTCTGGTGTTCATTCCCTGAAACTAGAAGGTGTCATGCCGGTTCGGTTCGGCATGACACCCTCTATGTCTCGTTCTTATTCTGAGAGTTCGCTTAGGTTGCGAACTTGAACAGGTTAGCCACCGGCCGTCATGGCGCCATCAACGACATGTTCCTGTCCATTGATGTAACTGGATTTGTCCGAAGCAAGATAAACGATCAGATCGGCCACCTCATCAGGGCGTCCCGGTCTTCCCATTGGTGAAGCCTGAGCACCCAATGTGTCGGCATCTAGCGCATTCGCACCAGCAGGAACATCGGGAATAATCGGCATCCCTTCACCCAGACGCGTGATGGATTTCTGCCAGATCGGAGTATCGATGATCCCGGGATGGACCGAATTGACCCTTATCGGCCAACCGGCGCGGGCACATTCCACGGCTGCAGCCTTAGTGAAGAGGCGAACCGCGCCTTTTGACGCGCAATAAGCGCTGAGCCCCGCTGCGCCGCGGAGACCTGCAACCGATGAAATGTTGATGATCGACCCGCCGCTTTTCTGCATCTTGCGAATGGCCGCGCGGGTGCCCAGGAAGACGCTGTCCACATTCACAGCCATTTGCGTTTTCCAGTCGTCCAGTGAAAATTCGGGAATGGCGCCGCCAATCGCGATGCCGGCATTGTTGACGAGAATGGATGGCGTGCCGAGTTTCGTCTCTGCTTCGTCCATCACTGTGTCCCAAAGCGCTTCGTCGATGACATCTTGAACCAGTGTTGCCACTGTGCCGCCGGCAGCGGATATGTTGGCTGCGGTGGTCTCCAGACCTGCTTTGTCGATGTCGGTTGCGAAGACGGCAGCGCCTTCTGCTGCCATAGCTTCTGCTGCTGCCCGTCCGATGCCGCTTCCAGCCCCCGTTATCACGGCCACGCGGCCATCCA
Organism: Hyphomonas sp. GM-8P; assembly: GCF_003263315.1. NCBI lineage: Bacteria > Pseudomonadati > Pseudomonadota > Alphaproteobacteria > Hyphomonadales > Hyphomonadaceae > Hyphomonas > Hyphomonas sp. GM-8P. Next base: position 63,424 of record NZ_AWFE01000060.1, on the reverse strand, counting down.
GTATTCCCATGTATTCCTCCCTTGTGATTGCAGTAGCTGTAGCAGGTACGGAGCTTGACGGAAGGGTCGGTTTGGTGTTTTACCCGCCGCTTCAGAACGGGATGGTGCGGAACCGCCGTTGAAATCGTGGGCAAGATGAGCTTGCCCACCGGTCCGCGTCGCCAATGAGGTACTACAATGTCTCGTCGCCATAGCGCGAAGTACAAGATCGACCGTCGCGTCGGTGAAAACATCTGGGGCCGCCCGAAGTCCCCCGTCAACAAGCGCAACTACAAGCCCGGACAGCACGGCCAGAACCGCCGCAGCAAGACGTCCGATTTCGGCATGCAGCTGATGGCGAAGCAGAAGCTGAAAGGCTACTACGGCGATCTCACCGAGAAACAATTCGCGCGGATCTATGAAGAAGCGGCCCGGATCAAGGGTAACACAGCCGAGAACCTGATCGGCCTTCTGGAATCGCGCCTCGACGCTGTTGTTTACCGCGCCAAATTCGTTCCGACGATCTTTGCTGCACGCCAGTTCGTCAATCACGGCCACGTCATGGTCAACGGCCGCCGCTGCAACATCGGTTCAGTTCGCCTGAAGCCGGGCGATGTCGTCCAGATCCGTGAGAAATCCCGCAACATGGCGCTCGTGCTCGAAGCACTGGGCAGCCCGGAGCGTGATCTGCCGGACTACGTGGAAGTCGATCCGAAAGCGATGAGCGCGACTTTCACGCGCGTTCCGGAACTGGCTGATGTGCCATATCCAGTGAAGATGGAACCGGCCCAGGTGGTCGAATTCTACTCCTCGTAAGACAGCCAGTTTCTTGAACTACGTAAAAGGCCGCGCCAGACTGGTGCGGCCTTTTTCTTTGGAGATTCAATCCCATGAGCATTCCCAGCATTTCCGACGTCCGCGAACATCTTATTGCGGAACCGGGAAAGCCTTTCGATCTCTCGAAGCGCGACAGTGGCGACCGGAGCCTCTTCGAAGATAAGTCTCTCGCGAAGACCAGCCTCAAAAAGGATGCTGCCGTCATCAATGAATTGAAGGACATTCTTTACGCCGAAAGAAAACGTTCCATACTGGTGGTGCTCCAGGGCATGGATACGGCCGGGAAATCGGGCACGATCAAATCGGTCTTCGCTGATACCACGCCGCTCGGCATGGAAGTGAAGGCGTTTAAGGCTCCCAGCTCCAATGAACTCGCGCGCGACTATCTATGGCGGATCCACAACGCGATTCCGAAGAAAGGGCATGTCGGAATATTCGACCGCTCGCACTATGAAGATGTCCTGGTCGCAAAAGTGAGAGGCTTCGCGAGTCCGGAGGACGTGGAGCAGCGGTATGATCAAATCAATTCATTTGAAAAGCACCTATCCGAGAACGGTGTGACCATCATCAAATGCATGCTCAACATTGGATACGCAGAGCAAGGCGTCCGGCTTCGTGAGCGCCTCGAAGAACAACACAAGTACTGGAAATTCAATCCAGCGGACCTGGACGACCGGGCGCTGTGGAAGGAATTCATGGCGGCATACGAAACCGCGGTGCAGCGGTGCTCCACGGAACATTCCCCATGGTACGTGATCCCGGCAGATAGCCGAACGCGCCGCAATGCCATGATCGCGCGGCTGGTGCGTGGTGCGCTGGAGGAGATGAACCTCAGCTGGCCTGAGTCAGATTACCGGCTCGAGGATTTTGATTTTTCCTAATGAAAGTCGGTGCTACCGCCACTAATGGAGTGGTTGGACGTGCGATCCGGTGGATCGCCCCAGATATCAATGCTGCCGCCGCTTGAGGTTTTTCCAGTCGCGCTTTCGGTGGCATAGGCAGTCGCCGAGCCTCCGCTGCTGGCTTTGGCGATTAGTCGATGACAATGGAGATCCTTGGCATCCGCGTTCCCGCCTGAGCTGACCCTTAGCACCAGCGCATTGCAGGTGCCGGAAAGCTCTGCAGATGCACCGCTCGATACATTGAGACTAAAACCTTCCGCATCGATTCCGGTTGCGTCGATCGAAGACCCCGAACTTGCTTCAACTGCGTTCAGTTCCGGAGATGTAACCCGAACGGTGACGCTGAGATTGTTTCCCCAACCGGATTTCATTTTCCGGGAAATATACAGCCGGCCGCCGTCCTGGCGGATCTTCATGTCTTCCGGACCGCCGCGCTGAAAATCAGCAATGACGCTATAGGTGTCTGCTGTTTCGTATTTGACTTCGACGCCCGCCGAGATATCGAGTTCGTCGAAGCCGAAGAAGTCATACGTTTTGGACGTGTCTGCCCATGCCGCACACGCTGATGCCGCGAAGACGGTGGAAACGATCAGGGACTTCATCATCTTTTTTGTCCCCCAGGTCAGCTGCCGAACTCGATGTCACCACCGCTCGACAGGGAAACATCGCGGATTTCCGGTGAACCGGAGATGTAGATATCCCCGCCGCTGGAGGCGCGCGCTTCTACAGATTCAGAAGCGGAAACACTTATGTCGGCGCTGCTGGACGCCATGATTTTTGCACTCAGGCAGGTCAAACCGTTGGCATCAACATCGGCGCTGGAGGATGCTTCAACCTTGATGCTTGTGCACTGGCCGGAAAGCTCGACATCTGCACTGGAAGATGCCTCAACCAGAAACTCGGCGGCGTCGAGCGACTTCAATTCCAGGTCTCCACTTGAGGAAGCTTCAATCCGAACCTGTCCGGTCCCGACCATTATTGCTTCGATGTCTCCACTTGATGACGAATGAAGGCCGAGTGTCTCCGCACGGAAGTCGGACGCGAAAATATCTCCGCTGGACGACGCATGGAGGCTGGCAATCCTAGCTGAACCTGCGAGTTCGAGATCTCCGCTGGAAGACGCGCGGGCGTCGAAATTGTCGCTGTCGACTCCGGTTGCGGTTAGTTTGGCTGAGCGCTTCACCAGCACGCCGTCGAGATCCGGTCCGGACACGCGCACGATATAGTAGGGCACCCGCTTGCCATTGACCTTGATGACCTTGCGGTCATTCTTGGTATTGATCGACACGTTGTTGAACCAACCAGAACGGTTCCGGACACTGTTACGGGAAACGACCAGTGTATCGCCTTCAAAGTCCAGGTAGATGTCGCTGAAGTCGTTTTCAGCTTGCTCCACAACAATCGACGGTGTCGCCGCTGCTTGATAGATCACATCGATCGGTCCCGCGGCTTCGATCTGGGAGAATGATTGTGCGCTGAAGGTTTTGGATTCAGCGAGTGCGGCCGGTGCAGTCAAAGCGAGCAGCGCGGCGAGGCATGTAGCTGTACGTTTCATAAGTGATCTCCTTGATAGAAGCACTATGAATTATCGAAATACGATATGTCAATCGTCGAATAACGATAATATTGGTTGGGTCTGTGCTTTATGCCGCTCAAGAACGCACCTGACGGCGCAAGACCATCGGTGGTTGCCCGTAGGCCCGGATGAAGGCAGTGCGCATCCGTTCAGCGTCCACAAATCCGGTATCTTTGGCAATCTGCTGCAGGGAACTGCTGGTTGTCTCTACATACTGCCTTGCCGACTCAAGCCGTAGTTTTTCGACGAAGCGAGCCGGTGTCGTGCCAGTCTCTGAACGGAAAACCCGAGCGAAATTTCTCGGGCTCATTCCAGCCTGTTCCGCGATTTGTTCAACCTTGAGATCACTGGATAAATGGGTCCGGATCCAGTCAATGAGCGCATCGAAGCGGCCGGATACCAGCTTCACATCCTGCATAACCGAGAACTGGGATTGCCCCCCATGCCTGCGGTGGTGAACCACCAGCTCGCGCGCGGAGCGGCGCGCAACTTCAGGTCCCAGATCATCTTCAACGAGCGCCAGGGCAAGATCGATCCCGGCGGTGATACCTGCAGAAGTCCAGAACTTGCCATCCTGGACGTAGATACGGTCAGCTTCGATGGTCACTGCGGGGAAGTGCCGTGCCATATCCGGGCAACGCCGCCAGTGCGTGGTAGCGCGCCGGCCGTTCAGAAGCCCTGCTGCGGCGAGCAGTATGGAGCCGGAACAGACAGATGTTGTTCGCCGAGTGCGACTGGACAGGTCCTTGATTGCATTCAGGAGTTCCTTGTCGCGCATCACCTCGCGAGTGCCTTCGCCGCCAGATACAATCAACGTGTCCAGAGTCAGGTCTGCCGGGAGTTTCTGGGAACACAGGCAAACACCACTGGAGGCCCGAACAGGGCCGCCGGTCATGGAGTAGACTGTCAGATTGTAAGGCGGAGGAGACATGCCGCGGATCGGCATTTCAAAGACAGAAATCGGTCCGGCGGCGTCCAGCATCTGAAAACCCTCGAAGATCAGCACTCCGATGTCACGGGTCTTGGTGGTGGCTGAAAACATGGGAACAATGTCCTTTCTGCCATAAAGGATTTAGTTCAGAAAAGAACGGTCAGCAAGGAGGCCACCATGACCCAGCCGTTCACCACCGTGTTTGCCGTCTATGATAACATGACTCATCTAGACTTTACTGGACCACACCAGGTCTTGTGCCGACTACCCGATGCGCAAACCGTGATCGCGAGCCGAGATGGTGGAGACGTGGTTGCCGAAGGCAATCTGGTCGTCGGGCGCACAGCGAAGCTGTCGGAGATCGAGCGCTGTGATCTTCTCTGCGTACCCGGCGGCGTCACGGCAACGCAGGTGGCTCTGGACGAAGACTTCGTCAGCGAGATCCGTCGCCTCGGAGCGCGCTCCACCTATGTCACGTCGGTTTGCACGGGCTCACTCATTCTGGGAGCAGCTGGCTTGCTTCAGGGTAAGCGGGCGGCCTGTCACTGGGCGTGGCGTGAACTGTTGACGGAGTTCGGTGCCACCATAGATACCGGCCGCGTGGTGCGGGACGGGAATACGTTCACGGGTGGGGGTGTTACGGCCGGGATCGATTTCGCCCTGACCATGGTCGCGAAGATCGCCGGAGAGGCCTACGCCAAGGCCCTGACACTCGGTTATGAATATGCCCCGGCGCCGCCATTTCCCGGCGGTCGGCCGGAACTGGCTGAGCCAGAAACAGTCGCAGCTTACAACCGGATGATGGCAAAGGTGATGGATCAGCGCAGGGCCGAAGCACGCGAAGCGGGTGAGCGGATGCGCGCTCAGGCAGGCGTCGCGTAGAGGTCGTAATCGTCGGCGCCGGTGATTTTCGCCGCCACGATGTCACCCGGCTTCAGTTGCGTTGCGTTTTCGAGGTAGACCACCGCGTCGACTTCCGGCGCATCGGCTTTGGTTCGGGCAATCATCATGCCGGGCTCTTCATCAGCGCCATCGACGATGACGTCCTGGACGGTACCGACCTGTGCTTCCGCGCGACCCGCCGAAACCTCGGCCTGAACCTGCATGAAGCGGTGCCAGCGCTCTTCCTTCACTTCATCCGGCACATGACCGGGCAGGGCGCGGCTGTCTGCGTGGGCGACGTTCTCGTACTGGAAGCAGCCGGCGCGATCGATCTTCGCTTCTCGAATGAAATCCAGCAGGATTTCGAAGTCTTCTTCGGTCTCACCCGGGAAGCCGACGATGAAGGTAGACCGGATCGCAAGATCCGGCACATCGCGGCGCCATTGCTGGATGCGTTCCAGCACCTTGTCCTGTTTTGCCGGGCGCTTCATCGCTTTCAGCACATTCGCGGATGCGTGTTGGAACGGAATGTCCAGATACGGCGTGATCAGCCCTTCCGCCATCATCGGGATAACGGCATCCACGTGTGGGTAAGGATAGACATAGTGCATCCGAGTCCACACGCCGAGGCTGCCCAGGCCCTTCGCGAGGTCCAGGAAGCGGGTTTCGTATTCCGTGCCATGCCAGGTTTCTGGCTTGTAGCGGACATCGAGACCGTAGGCGGACGTATCCTGGCTGATGACGAGGAGCTCTTTGACGCCCGCTTTTACGAGCTGTTCGGCTTCGGTCAGCACGTGGTGGATCGGCCTGGAGACGAGATCGCCGCGAAGCTTGGGAATGATGCAGAAGCTGCAGCGGTTGTTGCAGCCTTCAGAGATCTTCAGATAAGCGTAGTGGCGCGGTGTGAGGCGCAGGCCCGCTTCCGGCACGAGGTCCAGATGCGGATTGTGCGGTGGCGTCAGGTGCGTGTGGACTGCCTCCATGACCGCTTCGTACTGATGCGGACCCGTGATCGCCAGCACTTTGGGATGCGCCTTTTCGATGACTTCCGGCTCTGCGCCCAGGCATCCGGTCACGATAACCTTGCCGTTCGCCTCGATGGCTTCGCCGATGGCATCAAGGCTTTCGTCCCGTGCGCTGTCGAGGAAGCCACACGTGTTCACCAGCACCAGGTCTGCGCCCGAATAGTCCGGAGCGATCTGATAGCCCTCGGCCCGCAGACGCGTGATGATCCGCTCAGAATCAACGAGCGCTTTGGGGCAGCCAAGCGAGACGATGCCGACTTTCGGCTGCGTCGGGCGGATCGGGGCGGGGCGGGTGGTCGTGTCCATGTCCGTTCTGCTATATTGAAAGTGTGGGACAGGAAAGCGGGAGGACGCATCGCATGGCTGACAAGCCGGACTTCAAGCGCCTCAGACTGATCCAGATCGTCGCCGTAATCGTCGGCGCCATCGTGCTCTTTGGAGCGCTCTGGCTGATGGGCCAGTTCCGGAAACCGGAACTGGCCCCGATCGTCATGGCGTTTGCCTTTGCCAGTATCAGCTTCAGTGGGCTTTTCTATTTTGGAGCTTTGCTGCTGGAAGGTTCGCTGCAGAAATACATCCTGTCAGACGATACGGTCATCAAAGGCGGCAATGTCGATATGGTCACGACCACGGCAGAAAGCGGCGATCCCGAAATCGACAAATGGATCGGGACATATGCCTTTACGCGCAACTTGTTCGGATTGTCGCTGGTCCCGATCCTGATTCTGATCGGTCTTTACTTCTTTGCTTAGACAATCAGGCGTCTTCGAGCTCGATGCCTTTTTCCTTCAGGAAATCTCGCAGTTCGCCGCTTTCAAACATCTCTTTGACGATGTCGCAGCCGCCGACGAACTCGCCCTTCACATAGAGCTGAGGAATGGTCGGCCATTCGGAGTAGACCTTGATACCTTCGCGGACGGCCTGGTTCTCCAGAACGTTCGTCGCAACGTATTCCACGCCCAGATAATCCAGCACCTGCACCACGACGGATGAGAAACCGCACTGCGGGAAGGTCGGTGTGCCTTTCATGAAAAGGACGACATCGTTGCTTTCTACGGCCTGTTTGATGGCGTCGAACGTGGCTTGGTCGGTCATGGTGTTATCTCCGGATTTCCCGTGATGTGTGGTGGATAAGGGGCGGCGTCAAGCGTGCCGCCCCATCCGGTTCGCGTAAAACCTAGTCCCAACCGCAGGACTGGCCCTCATTCTGCTCTTCCAGGTACTCGGTCAGGGGCTCGAAATACTCGACCATGGCGCTCGCATCCATTTCGCGGGTACCGGTGAATTTCTCCAGTGTTTCCGGCCACGGACGGGACATGCCGGCCTCCAGCATCTCATTGAAGCGCTCACCAACTTCCTTGTTGCCGTAGATCGAGCAGCGGTGCAGTGGGCCTTCCCAGCCTGCCTGTTCACAGGCCGCCTTATGGAACTGGAACTGCATCACGAAGGACAGGAAATAGCGCAGGTAAGGCGTATTGCCCGGAATGTGATACTTGGCGCCGGGGTCGAAGGCGTCAGCCGGTCGCGGCGCTGGGGGCACAATGCCCTGGTTCTTCAGGCGCAGGTCCCACCAGGCCTTGTTGTAGTCTTCCGGCGCCGTCGTGCCATTCAGGACATCCCAGCGCCAGCTATCGACGGTCAGAGCGAAGGGCAGGAAGGCGATCTTGTCGAGCGCCGTCTGCATCAGCAGCGCCGTATCGGCGTCCGGGCCAGGTTTTTCATCTTCAGAGATCAGGCCGATCTGCTCCAGGTATTCTGGCGTGATCGACAAGGCGACGAAATCACCGATTGCCTCATGGAAGCCGTCATGGGCGCCATTTTTATAGAGATAAGGCTGGTCCTTGTAGGCGCGCTGGTAAAAATTGTGCCCGAGTTCGTGGTGGACCGTGAAGAAGTCCTCGGAGTTGATCTCCGTACACATCTTGATGCGGACATCTTCTTCATCGTCGAGGTCCCATGCCGATGCGTGGCAGACCACTTCCTTGCCTTCCGGCCGTGTGATCTTCGAGCGCTCCCAGAATGTTTCCGGAAGCGGATCCAGGCCAAGCGACGTAAAGAAGCCTTCGCCTGTCTCGACCATCTTGACGGGTGTGTAACCGCGCTCGTTCAGGCGCGTGGTGAGGTCGTAGCTGACGGGCGTCGTGTCCGGCTTGACGATGTCATAGATGGACGACCATTGCTGGGCCCACATGTTGCCAAGCAAGTCAGCGCGGATCGGGCCGGTCTTCGGCTGAACGTCATCGCCATAGGTCGCATTCAGCTTCGTACGCGCGTAGCAGTGGAGATCCTTGTACAGCGGCTCAACCTGGCCCCAGAGACGCTGAACTTCAGCTTCCATCTCTTCCGGCGGCATGTCGTAATTGGACAACCACATCTTATCCAATGTCGGATAGCCGAGTTCCTGCGCGCCTTCATTGGCAAGCGAGACCATCTTGGCGTAGTTAGCCTTCATCGGCGGCGACACGGTGCGCCAGCCCTCCCAGACAGCTTTCAGTTCTTCAGGATCGCGGGACGTCTCGATGATCGTGGATGCCTGGTCCAGATTGATCATCTCGCCTTTGTATTCAAACTTGCCTTTGCCATAGGTTGAGCTGAGGTCGGTCGTAATCGCCGAAAGTTCCTCTGCCGCACCTTCGCGGGAGGGGGCGGGGATCGTGATGCCGCTGCGCAGGATGCGGATCTTGCGGGCGACATCGTACGGCATAATGTCGACATTGTATTTCTTGGATTCATTGGCGAGCGAAACAGAAAGCTTGGTCATCTTCGCACCAGCTTCTGCGGCGGCCGCATCTGTCTCGTCGGTGATGTTTGTCGCGTTGGCCCAGTAGGCGAGGGCTGTGACCTTGCTTAGCGCAGCCAGTTCTGTCTCGGCGCGCTTCACAAATGCGGTTGCTTCCGCGATTTCGGCTGCGGTTTCATCGATTTCGGGTGTTTCAACCAATGCGCCGTCGATTGCCGGCGTGGTGTCTGCGGCACAGGAAGCCAACGCGGCGCAAAGCGCTATGACACTGGCGGAAAGGGCGAATCTTTTCATGGATGGTCTCCTCCGGTTGAACGGGAGAAAACCGTGAACCCTCCGTAAGGTCAATCGGGTCGCTGCGCCTCAGGGCGCGCGTGTTTTGAGGGCCAATGCGTGCAGCTCTCCACCCATTTTGCCCTTGAGTGCCGCATAGACGAGCTGGTGCTGTTTCACGCGGGGGATGCCAGCAAATTGAGGACTGATGATCTCGGCTTGCCAATGGTCATTATCGCCAGCGAGGTCGGTCAGCACGATCTCCGCTTCGGGAAAAGCGTCCGTCAAATGCTCCATCAGAATTTCGCGTGACATACCCATGGGATTCTCCTCGATCTCCGGGCTCAATTGGGCTGCAAGGGCAGCCCCGTCAAGCTTGGCAGCGGACGCCTTGCACCTCAACCGGCGTCCTCCTACCGTCTGGCACGACGAAGCGAGAGGTCCTCATGAAGAGACAGATCTGGACGGTGGCAGCAGGCTTGATGGCGTTTCTGATACTGGGCCTTTTCTGGTTCCTGAATACACCACAGCCGACCCATGACGTATCTGTACCACTTCCTGAGGGAGAGTATGTTGATGCAGGTGAATTGCTGCACCTGACCGAAGTTCTTTCGAACGACGCACTTGAAGGCCGCGCGATCGGTACGCCGGGCAACGAAGCGGCGCGTGGATTTCTGAGAAAGCGTTTTGAAACACTGCGCCTCACCAAAATCGGAGACTCTTACGAACACACGTTCACGGTTTTACCGGAGCCGGGTGCAGAAAATGCCCAGCCGGTTCAGGGAACAAACCTGATTGGCCTCATCGAGGGAAAGACGCCGGGTAAAGGGAAAATGTTGGCGATCACCGCGCATTTTGATCATCTCGGAGTCATTGATGGTGAAATATACAACGGCGCAGACGACAATGCCTCGGGCTCCGCTGCTCTGATCGCGGTGGCCGCATGGTTCACGGACCACCCGCCGGAACACGATATTCTTTTTGCGCTCGTTGATGGAGAAGAGCCCGGGGCGCTGGGCGCCCGCAACTTGATCCGGTCTGGAGAAATAGACCTGGACCGGATCGCGCTGAATATAAACTTCGACATGGTCAGCCGGTCCGACGTGAACGAACTTTATGTATCGGGGACATATCACAGTCCCGGCCTGGTTCCGTTCGTCGAAGGCCTTGCTGAAAAGACGCCTGTCAAGTTGCTCATGGGGCACGACCGGCCGGAGCAGGGCCCCGATGACTGGACAATGCTGTCAGACCAGGCAGCCTTCTTCGAAGCCGGTATCCCGTTTCTCTATTTCGGAGTCGAGGACTATGCCGACTATCATAAGCCTACAGATGACTTTGATCTGATCCCTGCGGAATTCTTTGTGCACTCTGCCGACACGCTGGTCATGGCGGCTATCGCCGCCGACAATGCACTCGACACGCTGGACTTCTCGCTGAAAAATCCGTTCGCATCGCCAACGGCCGAGTGACATCAGGCACGTCTTAACCTGGCATTTTTATATGTGTGACGCCGAGTGGCGCAGCATTGTTCTGGCCTTAAAATGCAGCCGTATCTCACGAGACATATTGATGTTTTTCCGTTCCGTGAATGAGGACGGGAGCCGTGCTTCTGCCGCAACATGTGCAGATTCCTGAAATCCAGCAGGAACTGCTTCTCCGGGCGCTCCGTTGGGCAGGCGTCTCCGCTGCTCTCTGGCGGGGGTCAAGAGCTAGAACAGTTTCTGCAAGGATTTAGGACCATGCTGAAGTATATTCTCGCCGCAACGGTTGCCACGGGTATCGCAGGGGCTGCGGCCGCACAGGACAATGTGCCTCTATGTGGAAGGCGGTTACCAGTATCTTGAAATCGAGCCGGATGGTGCAGACAGCGGGGTCGACACCAATGTAATCGGCTCACGTCTCGGTTACCAGTTCAACTCGATCTTCAGTATCGAAGGTGAGCTTGCTTCCGGTATCGACGATGGTGAATTCGACTACAATGTTGATGAAGACTCGTTCGATCTTGACGACAACAATGACGGCGACTTCAATGACCTGATCGCTGCTTTCGGCGATATTGGCCTGAACTATCTGGTCGGCCTGTATGGTAAGGCAGAAGTTCCGCTGACGGATCGTCTCGATGCCTATGCGCGGGCTGGCTACGCCTATATCGATCTGGATGCATCAATCCAGACGCCGGGTAGCGCAACCCTCACAACAATCGAAGATTCCGAGGAGGGCCCGGCGTTCGGTGCTGGCCTCAGCTATGACCTGACCGAAAATGTCTACCTGAAAGGCGACTACACTTACTACTCCTTCGAGGACACCGACACGAACGGTATCATGCTTGGAGTCGGCTACAAATTCTAAACTGGCCGTATCCAACTGTGCCCTTCTCGCAGTATTGCGGGGAGGGCGCACTCAATTAGTCCACTGAGTTCATATAAGTCGGCAGCCAACCTTCGTGTGCGTCACGAAGCGTCTTCAGGGGCACGGTGTACTCTGTGCCATCCTTGCCTGTTCCCGTTCGCAGTACGATACTGTCGCCGCCAAATTTTCCCAACACCGCCGGCAGGAAGCCGTGTGATTCCCACTCACGACACTGGTCTTCGGTTGCCGCAATCAGATACCGTCCCTGGTCCTCGCCGAAGAGACCCGGCTCCGAACGCGTCTCTTCCGGATCGCGGTCGGGCACGAGTGTCACGCCGCAGCCGGAGGCCAATGCCATTTCCGCAGCGGCGCAGGCGATGCCACCATCGCTGACGTCGTGCACAGCATTGACGAGGCCTCGCTCGATCAGGCTGCGGACAAATCCGCCAATCCGGACTTCTTCTGCAAGATTGACGGGAGGGGGCGCACCAGCATCTTCGCCCTTTAGTCCAAGCACAACACGGGCATAGAGCGAAGCGCCAAGTGCACCAGCAGTTTCGCCAATGACATACAGCATGTCTCCGGGCTGCGCACCCTTCAGTGTCGCGGTCTTGGCAAGGTCCTCGATTAGCCCCACACCACCGACAACGGGCGTTGGCGGAATTGCGACGCCGTCAGTCTCGTTATAGAGCGAGACGTTGCCGGACACGACCGGAAAATCAAGTTCACGACAGGCTTCAGCCATGCCTTCAATGGCCTTCACGATATAGCCCATCGTGTTCGGCTTTTCGGGGTTCCCGAAATTCAGATTGTCCGTGATAGCGATGGGCGATGCACCGACGGCGGTCAGATTGCGGTAGGCTTCGGCCACCACAGCCTTGCCGCCTTCATACGGGTCAGCGGCCACATAGTGCGGATTGCAGTCCGAACAGATCGCGAGCGCCTTGTTGGTGTTGTGTATACGGACGATAGCTGCATCACCGCCAGATTGTGAGCTGTCGATTGTGTCGCCCATCACATGCCGGTCATACTGTTCCCAAACCCAGCGCTTGGATGCCATGTCAGGTGAAGACATCAGCTTCAGAAGGGTTTCGCCATAGTCTGCAGGTTCCGGGTATTTTGTAATATCCAGCGGTGCGCGCTTCGGTGGCTCGTTCCAGGGGCGGTCATAGTTCGGCGCGTCGTCAGCCAGCGGCGCGACGGGGATATCGCATACCACCTGGCCAAACTGTTTCAGCACGAGATGGCCGCTGTCTGTCGTCTCGCCTATGACTTCGGCATCGAGGTCGTATTTGTTGAAGATCTGTTTGGCGACGTCGATCTTGTCGGGGTAGAGAACCATGAGCATGCGCTCCTGGCTTTCTGACAACATGATTTCATAGGCGGTCATGCCTTCTTCGCGCTGAGGCACCTTGTCGAGGTCCATGACCACGCCGATGCCTTCGCCATTCTCGCCGCCGCTGGCAGCCATCTCGACGGATGAAGAGGTGAGACCTGCTGCGCCCATGTCCTGAATGGCCTGAATGGCATCGGTCGCCATCAACTCAAGGCAGGCTTCGATCAACAGCTTTTCCGTGAACGGGTCGCCGACCTGAACTGTGGGACGCTTCTCTTCATCGCCTTCAGAGAATTCGGCCGACGCCATCGTTGCACCATGGATGCCGTCGCGGCCGGTCTTGGAGCCGACATAGAAAATCGGATTACCTGGCGTTGCGCCGCGCGCGTAGAAGATCTTGTCCTGATCGGCCAGACCGACCGCCATCGCATTGACGAGGATATTGCCGTTATATCCTTCGTCAAACTGGGTCTCGCCTGCCACGGTCGGGACGCCGACGCAGTTCCCGTATCCGCCGATGCCTGCCACGACGCCGGCCACCAGATTACGGGTCTTCGGATGATCCGGCGAACCAAAGCGCAGGGCGTTGACCAGCGCGATCGGACGAGCCCCCATGGTGAATACGTCGCGCAGGATCCCGCCGACCCCGGTCGCCGCGCCCTGATACGGTTCGATGTAAGAGGGGTGGTTGTGGCTCTCCATCTTGAAGATGGCGGCCTGCCCATCGCCGATATCGATCACGCCGGCGTTCTCGCCTGGTCCCTGGATAACACGGTCGTTCTTCGTGGGAAATTTGGACAGGTGCCGCCGGGATGACTTGTAGGAGCAGTGCTCTGACCACATCACCGAATAAATGCCGAGTTCGACGAGGTTGGGCTTGCGGTTCAGGCGAGTAATGAGCCGGTCCCATTCGTCTGCCTTGATGCCGTGTTCCAAGCCGGCAGCTTCGTCCTGCTCGGCGGTGAGATGGTCGAGGATCGCAGTTGTATCGGTCATGGCCGGGCTTTAGCGGCAAATTCCACGAGTCGCCAGCGTCTATTGCCATCAAAGCACCTGCATCCCTGACATAAGGCGCGGATACGAAAACGGGCCCGCCTCATGAAAGGCGGGCCCGTCCTGTTTTCAGCTCATTCCGTCTTGAAGACGGGCCGAGGCACTTACCAGTTGTAGCTGGCGCGTGCGTAAACGAAGCGGCCCGAGAAGCCGTAGGGGCTGCGGCTCGAATACGGGAAGATGCCGTTGAAGTTCAAGCCATCCGGCGTCATCGTCGGATATTCGTCGAGCAGGTTGTCTGCGCCGACGCCAACGCTGAACTTGTCGGTGACATTGAAGTTCACAGACGCATCGATGACCCAATCAGCATCCAGGGTGAAGTCGTTGTCCGGATTGTTCGACGGCACCAGGACTTCGCCAAAGCGCGTTGCGCGAAGGACGAAATCAGCCTGCTGGTAGGTGTAGTTGCCTGCGAGGATGAATTTCGTCTCAGGCGCACTCTCTTCCAGGGTCAGCGTGTTGGAACGGCTGAACAGCGTCAGGTTCGGAATGACCGTATTGTCCGGCACGTGCGTGACTTCCGTTTTCGAGTAGTTGAACGCTGCTGAAGCGTCCAGGGTGCCCAGGTTCCCGAAGTCGAACCCGTATTTGGTCACGATATCGACGCCCTTGGATTCGGTTTCGATACCGTTCTGGAAGAAGCGGACGCGCTGCACACCGGTCACGCCGGCTGCGGCGAGCACGGCATCAACATCATCACCGCCCAGGTTCTCCGTCAGGAAGATCTGGTCGTCGATGTTGATCTGATAGGCATCGATCGTGACGAACCAATCCGGAGTTGGTGTCAGAACCAGGCCCAGCGAGTAGCTGGTCGATTCTTCTGCATCCAGCTGGCCACCGCCAAGTGCGACCGCAGCAGCGGAAGTCGCCGGGAACGTACCGACTTCGAACGGCACACCATCAATGAAGTTGGTGGAGATGGCCGTAAAGTACTGCTGTTGCAGGCTCGGTGCGCGGAAGCCGGTCGAGATGGCACCACGGACAGCAACCTGATCGGTGAAGTCGTAACGGCCGGCAAGCTTGCCGGTCACAGCATCACCAAAGTCGGAGTAGTCTTCGTAGCGAACCGCTGCAGAGATGAGCGTCTGGTCGTTCGGCACCCATTCGACTTCAGCGTAGATGCTGGCGGCATCCCGGCTGACATCGACTTCCGATTCAGGCGTGAAGCCCGGGAAGACCTGGCTGCCTGCGGCAGCCGGGAGGGGGCCCTGAATGTAGGACGCTTCTTCACCCGCGGTGATTTCGAAGCTCTCATCGCGGTATTCGGCACCAAATGCCAGCGAGGTTTCGCCCGGCAAAAGGTTGTCGAAGGTTTTGACGATGTCGGCGTTCACAGTGACCTGGTCAAAGGCCAGGGCGCCGGCATTGAACGACGTTTGGCTGGTCGGTCCGATAGAAGCGTTGAGAGAATTGTTGACCGAGTAGTCCAACTCGTTGGAGCCATACACAGCGCTCACGTCATAGTCCCAGCCGCCTGCGACGCCGCGAACACCACCACCCAGAGAGTAGTCGGTCACATCACCGCCGATAACCGGCAGGAAGCCGCCCGGATAGATTTCCGGCACGTTCCGGGAATCATTTGCGCGACGGTAGAAGCCGGGGCTTTCACCCTCACGATCCTGAACGCCACCGAAAGCGTAGAGTTCGACACCGCTCTCCAGCGTGTAGCCGGAATTGAAGAAGAAGCTCACGTTCTCCGCACGGCCGTTGCCGTAGCGGTGGTTCAGGCGATCGAAATTACGCTCGACTTCGGCATAAGCCGGATCGTCCGGGAATTGCTGGCGCGGGTCGAGACCGGCCCGGTTCGATGCCTGGCGAAGGGAATACTCGCCCGACACCGTCAGGAAGCCGTTGTCGCCGAGGCCAAAGCCGGTCCAGCCGCCGATCGTGGTTGTCTGACCGTCAATCTCACTGCGGTTCAGGCCTTCTGGATCGGTGACGTTGGCGCCGTAACGGACATTCAGGCCACCGCCATGATCGTCTTCACGGAGGATAACGTTGATAACGCCGGCGATTGCGTCGGAACCGTACTGTGCCGATGCGCCGTCACGCAGGACCTGGACGTTGCCAATGGCGCTGGTCGGGATCGAGTTGAGGTCGACAGCTGCAGAGCCGCGGCCAACCGAACCATTGATGTTGACCAGGGAAGAGGAATGGCGGCGCTTGCCGTTCACAAGAACGAGCGTCTGGTCAGGGGAGAGACCGCGAAGCGTCGCCGGGCGGATGATGTCCGTGCCGTCATTGATGGCGGTTTGGTTGAAGTTGAAGCTCGGCACCGTCGTGCTGAGGATCTGGTTCAGTTCAACGCGGCCGGTTTCCGTAAGCTCTTCAACGGGGAACACGTCAACCGGAACGGCCGTTTCGAGGGCTGTCCGGTTGGCTGTGCGCGTGCCGGTCACAACGACTTGGCCCTGACGCAGCTCGTTGGAACCTGCTTCATCGCTCTCCTGAGCTGAAGCGACCGAAAGTGTAGTTGCGACGGCGATGGAAGACGCCGTGACAAGCAATGACTTCAAAATGGTCATTATTCTATGCTCCTGTCTGTTTTTTAACCTCACGAGGCCAGTTAATGCTGATTGGAGCGCCAAAACAGATGGAATTGGAAGATTCTTGCCTGAATAGCTTATATCATTGCAAAAGTGTGACGGATCCATCACACTTTAGCTGATCTAAAAACGTGCTTAGCAGCTGCAAAAACTATCTCTGGATGCCGGTTGGAGTCAGTAGATCTGCGGCTCCAGGCCGTTTTCCCGAGGGAGCGTGTCAGACGCTATCAACTTCCAGGATCAGCTTGATCTTGTCTTCTTCCGGCAGAAAGGATGCAGCAAAACTATTCTTCGCCAGTTGAACCAGTTGCTTGTCCGTCAGGTCGAGTGCTTCCTCGATGGCTTCATAGTTGCGGCCGATATAGCCGCCGAAATAGGCCGGATCATCAGAGTTGACGGTGACCAGCAGGCCGGCCTCCAGCTGTGCCTTCACCGGGCTGTCTTTGAGGTCATCGATCACGCAAAGGGCAAGATTCGAGAGAGGACAGTTGGTCAGCGGGGTTTGCGTATCATGCAGGATCTTGATCAAAGCCGGGTCTTCCATGGCGCGATTTCCATGGTCGATCCGATCCGCGCCGATGTCGAGTAATGCTTCGCGGACATAGGACGGCGGACCTTCTTCTCCTGCATGCAGGCACAGTTTGAAACCAAGTTCCCTGCATTTGGCGAACAGTCGTTCGAATTTCAGAGGCGGGTGGCCAACTTCCGAGCTGTCGAGGCCCACGCCGATGAACTTGTCGTGCCAGGGTTTTGACTCTTCCAGTAGCGCGAAGCCATCCTCTTCCGAGAGATGCCTCAGGAAGCTCATGATCAGTTCCGACGTGATTCCGAGTTCTTTTTTCCCACGCTCCAGCGCGGCCAGGATGCCCTCCGTCACCGTGCCGAACGCGACACCACGCTCTGTGTGGGCTTGGGGATCGTAGAACATCTCGACATGGCGCACATTGTCAGTTTTGGCGCGCTTGAGGTACGCCCAGGTCAGATCATGGAAGTCCTGCTCGGTGCGCAGCACATTCATGCCCTGATAATACAGGTCCAAAAATTCCTGAAGGTTGGCAAAATCGTAGGCGGCCTTTGCTTCTTCAAGTGTCTTGAACGGGATGTCGATCCTGTTCCTTTCGGCGAGTGCCATCATCATTTCCGGCTCGAAACTTCCCTCGATATGAAGGTGCAGTTCCGCCTTTGGCAGGCTTGCGATCAATTCAGCGTGTTTCGCCATTCAGAACCTCCAGAAGTGGGCCGAGATGTTTTTCATAGTTCCGCCAGCGTCCCGATGATCGCGTGTAGAGCGGCTCACGCACTTGCCACACGCTGGCTGTTTTCACTGGTGCTGCTGATTTATGGAATTCTAGGCAGGCCTGTTCAAAAGGCAGACCGATAAAGTCGAGCACTTTCTGCAAGATCTGTTCGGGATTCCTGACAAGCGCATCATAGGGGACATCGAGAATCTGGTCCGGTGCGGCCGTCTTCCAGTGCGACATGAGTTTCTCATACGCCCGATAGTGATAGCCGATGTTTTTCAGATCCGTCGCGTGGATCTGATGAGGGTCAAGGTGCGTGAAATACGTCGACAGACATACGTCTCTGGCGTCGCGAACGGTGTGGAGGATCTTCGCCTCCGGGAAGAGGCGAAGGATCATGCCGATATGAAAATAGTTATCTGGGCGTTTGTCGGTAACAATGCCGGTGACGCCGGGCAGGCGTGTATCAAGCCTCGCAATATATTCCTTCCGAGCCTTAGCTATCTCTGCGTTTGACGCGTCAGCGAGTTTTGCGGGGTAGGGTGAAAAATATTCCGCGCCGATCTGCGCGAGCAAGGGAAGCTCACCCATCGTCGAAACCTGGCTATGACCCGACAGGATCTGTTCCAGCAGCGTAGAGCCAGATCTGAATTGCCCAAGAATAAACACTGGCTGCACGGGCGAGTGGGGTAGGTCGATTTTTTCCGGTGTCGGCATCGCCATCAGAAAATCGATGATTGCGTCGTTCTTTCTGGAATCGAATGCCGGAAAGTTCTGTGGTCGATCCGCTTCCGCGGCTTTGTTCGCCCTCTCATAAGCGGCAAATGCTGAATCGTACTCACCAATGACATCGAGCATCTTGCCGAGAGAGAACTCCAGGTTCGCCCGCGATGTCGCAGGGATGTTGTCACGTTTGAGGGCGTCCTGAACCTGCTTCAAAATGGGGGCAGCCGTCGATTCTGGTCGGCTCATATTCGCGATCCTTGCCAGTGGCTCGGCGTCCGTGGGCGCGATATCGAGGGCCCTTTGGTAGAGTTCCATCGCTTGTTCAGCATGACCGAGATCTTCGTGGGTATTCGCCAGATTGAAGATGGCAGGGACGTAGTCTTCTTTGAACGCCAAAGCTGTCTCGTACGCCTGGATTGCCGCTTCCGGATTTAGCAGATCATCAGCCTGAATGACGCCCTTGTTGAGCCAGACTTCTTCCGGGCCGGAGATATGCCTAGCGAGCGCTTGATCATAGGCTTTCAGGGCGGCTACTGGCTGCCCACTGCGACGCAGCAGCCAGGCCAGATTGTACCAGCTGTCCGGAAGGTCGGGCTCGATCGCCAGAACTTCCTGGTAAGCGGTGATGGCTTCGGGAATGCGCCCGGCATTGCGAAGCGAAGACGCTTCGGAAAGGCGGGCCGACAGCACGTTCTGATCAACAGAAGAAGTCATACCGCCTCATACCGGGGCGGAAAGAGACTGGCCAGCGCTTCAGGCCGCAGTCAGCAGGCTCTCAAACAGGGCAAGACCGTCTTCGCCACCTTCGTGGCCGCCGATAGCTCGTTCCGGATGCGGCATCAGGCCTAGCACGCGGCCGTTTGTGCTCAGAATGCCGGCAATATCCCGGGCGGACCCGTTCGGATTGCTGCCTTTGGCATAACGGAAAGCGACATGACCTTCACCTTCAATCCGGTCGAGGGTGGCGTCATCGGCGTAGTAGTTGCCGTCATGGTGCGCGATGGGAATAACCACATCATCGCGTCCCTGGTAGGCGCTGGTGAATGCCGTGTTGGCGGTTTCCACGGTCAGAGGCTGCGGCTTGCAGACGAAATGTAGCGACGCGTTGCGCATGAGGGCACCCGGCAGAAGACCCGTTTCGCAAAGGATCTGGAAGCCATTGCACACGCCCAGAACATATCCGCCGCGCTCGGCATGGGCCTTTAGCTGAGAGATGACAGGAGAATTGCCCGCAATTGCGCCGCAACGCAGGTAATCCCCGTAAGAGAAGCCACCGGGGACCATGACAAAATCCGTTCCGTCGGGGATCGTCCCGTCCTTGTGCCAGACCATGGCCGGTGCCTTGCCGGTCACCTTGAGGAGTGCGTCGTGAGCATCACGATCACAGTTCGAACCTGGAAAGACAATCACAGCGGTTTTCATGGCGCACCCTTTAGCAAGGAGTCGGGGCGGAAGGGAACGGGGTAATTCCTCTCAGGAAGCAGAAATGAAAACGCCACCCGACTGTGGCAGGTGGCGCTTTCAGCATCATTCTGCTGCGTCTCAGCGCTTTTCGATCGGAACATAGTCCCGCTTCGCTGCGCCGGTATAGATCTGGCGCGGGCGGCCGATGCGCTGGGTCGGATCGTCGATCATTTCATTCAGCTGTGCGACCCAGCCAACGGTGCGGGCGAGAGAGAACAGCACAGTGAACATCTGCTTCGGGAAACCGATCGCGTCGAGAATGATGCCCGAATAGAAATCGACATTCGGATAGAGTTTCTTCTCGATGAAGTATTCGTCCTCAAGCGCGATCCGCTCCAGCTCCATCGCGACCTTCAGGATTGGCGTGTCCTTGAGGCCCAGGAGATCGAGCACTTCGTGGGCCGATTCCCGCATCACTTTGGCGCGCGGGTCGTAATTCTTGTAAACGCGGTGTCCGAAGCCCATCAGGCGGAAGGGGTCATTCTTGTCCTTGGCTTTCTCGATGAATTCCGGGATCCGCTCCACCGAACCAATTTCGTGCAGCATGTTGAGGCAAGCTTCGTTGGCGCCGCCGTGGCTTGGTCCCCAGAGACAGGCAACGCCGGCAGCGACCGCGGCAAACGGGTGTGCGCCGGAAGAGCCTGCCAAGCGAACTGTCGAGGTCGAAGCGTTTTGCTCGTGGTCCGCGTGAAGGATGAAGAAGCGGTCCATGGCTTTTGCGATGGCCGGGTCCACTTTGTAGTCTTCAGCCGAAACCGAGAAGCACATGTTCAGGAAGTTTTCAGCGTAGGAGTACTCGTTCCGCGGATCGACGAATTTCTGGCCGAGATTGTATTTCAGGATGCGGGCGCAAAGGGTAGGCATCTTTGCAAGAAGGCGGATCGAGTTGAGACGGCGCTCGGCAGGGTCCTCGCTATCCATGGCGCCCGGATAGAAGGAGGCAAGACCGCCCACGGTTGCCGTCAGCATGGCCATCGGGTGGCTGTCACGGCGGAAGCCCTCGAAGAACCGGTCCATCTGGGTGTGCAACAGGGTGTGCTGCTTGATGGTGTCGTTGAACACTTCCAGTTCCGACGTCGTAGGCAGCTCACCGTACAGGATCAGATGGCAGACTTCCGGGAAGGTGGATTGTTCGGCGAGTTGTCCGATCGGGTAGCCGCGGTGCAGGAGAACGCCTTCATCTCCATCGATGAAAGTGATTTGGCTTTCACAGCTGGCCGTCGATGTGAAACCCGGATCGAACGTGAAATGGTTCGTTTCGGCATAAACGCGGCGGATATCGATTACGTCCGGACCGTGTGTTCCGGAAAGCACCGGAAGGTCATAGGAATTTCCGGCCACATCCAGTTTAGCAGTGCCGTTCGGTTTCGTTTTATTTTCCATCAGCCTTACCTTCAAACCCTTCTTGTTTCTCAGGCGCCCGGAGAACTTTCCGGCGCCAGTTGATCCTCAATTCGTCCAAGCGCTTCTTCGCGGCCGAGCCACTCCAGTACCGGCGCAATATCCGGTGCTGGTAGGCCGCCTGTGAGTGCAGCGCGTAGCGGTTGGCCTATCTGCCCCATAGATAGACCTTGTGCAGTGCAATAATTAGATATCGTCACCGAAATATGATCTGCCGTCCATTCCGGCAGTTGCTGCAGTACGTCGCGCAACCCGCGCAAACGGTCAAGCCCCTCCCCGGAGACAGCTTTGCGCGCTTTCTTGTTCAATTCCAAAGGCCTTTTGGCCAGCAGGAATGCAAAAGATTGCGCCAGTTCAGGCAGGGTCGTGCCTCGATCCTTCATGTGAGGAAGGGCTGCTCTCAGACGCGGTTCTGCGTCGTCGATAGTGCCCGCGGCTTCCCAGTATGGCCTTAGCAGCGTGAAAAGGCGGTCATTGTCAGCGAGCCTCAGGAAGTGCGAATTGACCTGGCCGAGTTTGTCCAGGTCTAGGCGGCCCGGTGCTCGGTTGATTCCTGAGATGTCGAAAGCAGCGATGGCCTCTTCATCGGTGAAGATTTCCTGGTCGCCGTGGCTCCATCCGATCCTCAGAAGATAGGCCCGCATCGCTTCCGGCAAGTAGCCCATCTCGCGATAGGCGAGTGTCGAGAGTGCGCCATGGCGCTTGGATAGTTTGGCGCCATCGGCACCATGAATCATCGGAACATGCGCCATCTTCGGAATATTCCAGCCCATCGCCTCATAGATCGGGATCTGGCGGAAGGCGTTCCGCAAATGGTCATCGCCTCGGATAATATGGGTGATGCCCATGTCATGGTCATCGACGACGACCGCCAGCATATAGGTCGGGGTGCCGTCGGCGCGGAGCAGGATGAGGTCATCAAGTTCACCCGCCAGGATGCGGACGGTCCCTTGTACGCCATCTTCCAGAACACGCTCTCCGCCATCGGGAGCTCTCAGTCGTACGGTGAATGGGGCATCCTGGGCTGGCGGCGGGGCGCCATCACGCCACGGAGAGCGGTAAGGGGCCAACAGGGCATGTGCCTCGGCCAGTAGCGAAGCTTTTTCATCTTCAGAAAGCCCTTCAGCCTTGGCCGCCTGGCGCTTTTCTTTACCAAGCTCTCGCCGCGCCTGCAGCTCTTCCTGCGTCGTGTAGCAGCGGAATGCCGTGCCACGCCGTATCATCTCTTCAGCCACCTCAGCATGGCGTCCTGCGCGTTCGAACTGCATTATCGGGGGCTCATCCGGTGTCAGTCCGAGCCACTCCATGCCCTCAAGGATCGCTGCGGTTGCTTCTGGCGTAGAGCGTTCGCGGTCGGTGTCCTCGATACGGAGAAGAAACTTCCCGTTGTTGTGTTTCGCGAACAGGTAGTTGAAAAGTGCCGTACGGGCACCGCCAATATGGAGCATGCCGGTGGGAGAGGGGGCAAATCGCGTGACGATGTCCATGTCTCGTGAGGGCTCCGATTGATGCTACAAATGAGGCGTCCCGGCTGGCAGAAACACAAGGTTGCTCCTGAAGGCAAGGGGCTGGCGCAAGCTATTGCAGCACTGTGGGCCAGCCTTTGGTCGATAACGGAAATCGATACTCGCCCGCTGCTGCTCGGCTTTTCCCTTTGTGCGGGAGTAATTGTCTATTTCTCGCGGAAGACTGAGCCTCTGATCTGGCCCTGTGTCGTTGCCACAATCATCGCTGGCGCCTTTTGAATGACCTGCCGTCTGACATAGAGGATGTCTCTGCTGAGCCTTCCTGCATTGGTTCTGCTGGGGATATCCGGCGGGTTCACTGCTGGTGCAGTCCGGACCGCTATGGTCGCTGCACCTGTCATCAAGTCCGATGCAGATCCCGTCATGCTGGAAGGGTGGGGCACGAATTTGCGGTGGCCCGACGTGCTGCAATCGGGTGGTATCACCGTCAAGGCCGGTGGAGAGGGGCTCATATTTCAGAGAGCACCAAAATGCGGAAAGCGACCTTGGCGGGCGTGCCCCTAGTCGTAGCGGCGAACAAGCGCAACCAGGCGACCCTGCACGGCGACACGGTCCGGGCCAAAGATACGGGTCTCATAGGCTGGGTTGGCAGCCTCAAGCGCCACAGAGGCACCTTTCCGGCGCAAACGCTTCAGTGTGGCTTCCTCACCATCGATCAGTGCCACAACGATATCGCCGGTGCTCGCCGATTCCGTCCGGCGGCAGATCACGATGTCACCCTCCAGAATGCCGGCGTCGATCATCGAATCCCCCTGAACCTCCAGAGCAAAATGCTCCTCACTATCAGACAGGCCATCGGGCGCATTCACATGACCATTGTCCTGCTGGATGGCTGAGATCGGCAGACCCGCTGCAATCCGTCCGATCAACGGCACAGTACGGGGCGAAGCTTCTGCAGCTGGGCGGCCTGCAGAGACAAGAGCAGGGCGGAAATCCTTCCGGCCGCGGGGTGTGGAACTCGCCACCGCAGACTCTGGCAGTTTCAGGACTTCCAGAGCGCGAGCCCGGTGCGCGAGACGGCGAATGAAGCCGCGCTCTTCGAGCGCGGTAATCAAACGGTGGATGCCGGATTTCGATGCCAGATCGAGCGCTTCTTTCATCTCGTCAAAGGATGGGGAGACACCCGTTTCCTTGATACGTTCATTGATGAAGAGCAGGAGCTCTTTTTGCTTGCTAGTCAACATGTTGAGCCGCCTTGGGTCCGAATCTTTGTTCACATGTGTTCTACATGTGTTCACCGTTCGGGTCAATCGCTCCCGGCGGCGCGGAGCGCTGCGACAGCGGACTGCCGGAGCGATCCACGCTTCATCAGGCTTTCACCAATCAGGAAGCGTCGTGCCCCGCACTTCCGCAGTCGAACGATATGTTCCGGTGTGGAAATGCCGCTTTCCGCCACCAGTTGCCGGTCCTGAGGTATGAGAGGCGCCAGCCGCTCAGTGGTCGACAGTTCGGTCACCATGCGTTTCAGATCGCGATTGTTCACGCCAATCAGCTGCGACGGCAAGCGCAAACCACGTTCGAGCTCAGCTTCATTGTGCGTCTCCACAAGGACGTCCATTCCATAGTCGATCGCGCAACTTGTCAGTTCGGCTGCCTGTCCGTCGTCCAGGCTTGCCATGATGACCAACACGCAATCCGCCCCCCAGGCACGGGCTTCGGCAACCTGTATCGGATC
This sequence comes from Hyphomonas sp. GM-8P, assembly GCF_003263315.1. NCBI lineage: Bacteria > Pseudomonadati > Pseudomonadota > Alphaproteobacteria > Hyphomonadales > Hyphomonadaceae > Hyphomonas > Hyphomonas sp. GM-8P. The sequence continues at coordinate 38,962 of NZ_AWFE01000060.1, read as the reverse complement.
GATCATGAAGTCCTTGCGTAGCATGGGAATGCTGACGGCCCTCCGGATCGCGGCAAAGTCCTGAAGGCTGCCGCCAAAGCTTGGGCCATCCGTCAGAACCGACAGGCATGCCGCGCCACCCGCTTCGTACTCCGTCGCGATTCCGACAGGATCGGCGCCAGGCAGGATTTCACCTGCGGAAGGGCTTTTGCGCTTCAGTTCGCAGATCAATGCATTCTGATCCGTGTCGGTAACGGCCGAAAGGGCTTTGGCGAACCCACGCGGTGAACCCGCGGACCGGGCTTTGTTATCCAGGTCGGAGAAACAGGTCTCGCGCTTCAGAGCCGCGACCTCATCGCGCTTGTACTCAATGATTTTGTCCAGCGCCGTTGTCATTCGAGCGGTTCGCCCCGAGAAAGCGCCACGAGCTTGCGAAGCGTCTGTTTTGCATTTCCTGAATCGATGGCCTCGGCCGCCATGCCAGCGCCTTCCTTCAGGTCTGCTGCCTTGCCATGAACATGCAGGCCCGCCGCCGCGTTCAGCAATACTGTCGCGCGGAAGGGAGTTTCATGTCCATCCAGCAGCTCGGTTATTGCCAGCGCGTTGCCGGCGACGTCTTCACTCTCCAGGGCCGAAAGGGGATGAGTGTCCAATCCGGCATCCGAGGGATGAATCTCGAAGTCTTTCAGTGATCCGTCTTCCGTCACCTCGCAGACCTTGCTCGGTCCGGCGATCGAGAGTTCGTCAATTCCGTCGAGCCCGTGTACCACCCAGGCTCGTTCAGTCCCGAGGCGGCCAAGAGTCTCAGCCATCGGGTGCACCCATTCCGGACCGAAAACGCCAAGTACCTGGTGACAGGCGCCTGCGGGATTGGTCAGCGGACCAAGCAGGTTGAAGATGGTGCGGATCCCGAGCTTGGCCCGAACAGGCGCAACATGGCGCATAGCGCTGTGATGACTGCGGGCAAACAGGAAGGCGACGCCTGCGCCGTCAAGGCAATTGAGGAATTCTTCCTCACTGATCTCCAGATTTACTCCAAGCGACTCCAGCACGTCCGCTGAGCCCGTCTTAGGTGGTACGGAGCGGTTTCCATGCTTGGCGACACGGCCACCCGCCGCAGCGATAACGATCGCGCTGGCGGTGGAGGTGTTGAGGCTTTTCCAGGGGAGACCGCCGGTACCGCAGGTGTCGAGCAGGGGCCCGTCCGTCGCAACCTTGCGTGCGTGCTGTCGCATGATGGTTGCGCCGGCTGTCAGTTCATCAGCGGTTTCACCGCGCACCGCCAGACCCATCAGGAATGCGCCGATTTCTTCAGGCGCTGCATCTCCTGACAGGAGCATATCGAACGCGCCTTTCAGCATGTCGTCTTCGAGCGGTTCGCGACGCGCGAGCGCTTTGAGCGCAATAGAGAGAGAAGTGTCAGTCATGGGCCGCAACCGATAGCGGTCTTGGTCCCGTCGCTCAATAGCTGACCCAGGCATGGCTCAGAGTTTGTCGAGCCAGTTCTTTAGGAGCGCGTGACCGTGCTCTGTCAGGATGCTCTCCGGGTGGAATTGCACCCCATAGACCGGACGGGTCTTGTGATGCAGAGCCATGATTTCGCCATCGTCAGTGTAGGCATCCGCGACCAGATCCTCTGGAAGGTCTTCCGGACGGACGGCTAGTGAGTGGTAGCGAACCACGCGGAACGTTTCTGGCAGCCCTTCAAAAAGGTCACCGCCGCTCTGGTGAATGTCCGATAACTTGCCGTGCCGGATTTCCCGGGCGGTGATCACTTTCCCGCCAAAAGCCTGCCCGATGGACTGATGCCCAAGGCAGACGCCGAGAATGGGCAGATCGTCCGGCGCTTGCCGGATAAAGTCGACGCAGATCCCGGCTTCATTTGGTGTGCACGGACCAGGGGAAAGGAGTACGCCATCGGCTCCACTCGCCAGCGCGTCTTCGACTGTCATTTCATCGTTGCGGACAACCGTCGTGTCTGCGCCCAGCTCTTCCAGATAGTGGACGAGGTTCCAGGTGAAGCTGTCATAGTTGTCTATGACGAGGATTTTCTTCCGGCTCATTGGTCGAACTCGTAAGCTGCAGCCAGTTCGGCGGCGCGTTTTAAGGCTCCGGCCTTGTGCTGGGTCTCGTCATATTCGTACTGCGGATCGGAATCGAGCACGACGCCGCCTCCCGCCTGAATATGAAGCTTGCCATCTTTCAGGACAGCAGTCCGCAGAGCGATGCAGGTATCCAGATCACCGTTCCAGCCGAAATAACCCACCGCGCCGCCATAAATCTCGCGGGCGTTTGTTTCCATTTCGTCGATGATCTGCATGGCGCGGATCTTTGGTGCCCCGGAGACCGTCCCGGCAGGGAAGCCTGCAAACAGCGCATCGACCGCGTCTAAGCCTTCCCGTAGGTCGCCTTCGACATGGCTAACGATGTGCATCACGTGACTGTAGCGCTCGACGATGAACTGTTCCGTCACCTGAACACTTCCGTATGCAGCGACACGGCCGACATCGTTGCGGCCGAGATCTAGCAGCATGAGGTGTTCGGCAATTTCCTTAGGATCATTCAGCAGGCTTTCAGCCCGTTTCGCGTCTTCCAGCGGATCGCCGGAACGCGGACGAGTTCCGGCGATTGGCCGGATGGCGACGCGTCCGTTCCGGACACGAACAAGAATTTCAGGGCTGGAGCCGACAAGGCGGACGTCGCCGAGGTTCATGTGAAACATGAATGCCGAGGGGTTTAGCCTCCGGAGGGCACGATAGAAGCTGATCGACTTCTTGTTGAACGGTGTCGAGAAGCGCTGGCTGGGGACTACCTGGAAGATATCGCCTGCCTTGATGTACTCCCGGCATTGGTCGACGATCTCGAAATAGCGCTCCTTGCTTGTGTTAGAAGTCAGTTCGACCGGCTCTGCCGATTGGTCCGCTGGGGGCAGGACGGGCAGTGACTGGAGCTGCTGTTCTATTTCGTCGAGCTGCCGATTGATTTCATCCTCATTGCCATTTTCGATCCGTCCAATCAGCAGCAATTCCTGATAGATGTGATCAAACACAATGACGACTTTCGGAATAACCAATAGCGCCTCAGGCACATTGAGCGCTGCAGGTTTGGTTATTGTGACCGGTTCGACATGCTGGATCATGTCGTAACCGACATATCCAAATGCGCCAGAAGCCATGGGCGGCAGGTCTTCTTCAGTTTCAGCCCGGGCAGAGGTCACAAACGCACGCAAAGCCTCCACGGGCGTACCCTCAAAACGCTTCGCGTCGGAGAAGTCCGCCTGAGTAGCGGTCTCAGCCACGCCATCCAGAATCCGAAACCAGATCTGCGGTGCACCGCCGATGAAAGAATAACGGCCAAGCCGCTCCCCGCCGGCGATGGACTCGAACAGGAAACTGCCAGGTGTGTCGACACCCAGTTTCAACATGGCACCTACTGGCGTTTCGACATCCCCGATCCGCCGGCGAACGATCAGTTTGGCCTGGCTCATTGGTCTGTCGAGATCGACGCCTTGTAGGCGTTGTAAGCTGCGTTGTTGACCCGGAGCTTCACGGCACCCGCCATTTCAGCTTCCATTGCTTCTGCCAGGTCTGAATCGAGTGTGGAGATCAGGACGCTTGAAGCGTTCGGAGCTGCGGCGCTCAGGTCCGCTGCAGACGGATCATTTACAGACTTGAGCTGAACGATCATGTACTTGTCGCCTGCGCGATTGGGATAGGTGAAGACTTCACCGGGCTTTCCGGAAAAGATGCCACCAATCGCTGAATTCGGCAGTCCGCTGTCTTCAGCGTTCATCCGGGTCACCGAAGCAGGGGGTGTTTCGATCTCGGCATTCACAGTGCGCGCTTCGGCTTCGAGCGTTGAGGTTCCGCTTTCGATCTTGTCCTTGATGGCCTGGACCGCCTTTTGGGCCGCTTCGCCCTCATTGCGCATGACGAGAGCTTGACGCACATCGTCCTTCACCTCTTCAAAGTCCGGTGTGGAAGGCGGAACAATCTTGCGGGTGGAGATGACATAAGTCGCATCATTTTTTGTGAACTGGCTCGACGTGTCGTTCACATTCATGGTGAAGGCTTGCTGGAAAGCATCGCCCGCATCAAGCAAGCCGATCATTGGCAAGCCATCTTCAGTGTATCCGTTTTTGTCGACCGGCTCGAATGATATCACCGGAACTCCGAGTTCGTCCGCGATCTGGTTCAGATCGAATCCCGCATTGATAGAGCGATCGAGGGCTTCAAGTTTATCATACAGAAGCAGCGTCGCCCGTTCGCGTGCCAGGCCTGTACGGATTTCTTCAGCTACGGATTCAATCGGAAAAACAGCGCCCGGCTGGATCGACACGAGACGCGCAATCAGCCACCGGCCATCGCCCATATCCTTCGGTCCGAAAAGCGCGCCACTTTGCTTGCCCGGGCCGAACATTGCGTCGCGAAGCAGCTGGTCTTCCACTTCTTCGGCCAAGGAGATTTTGGACTCGCGGGATACAACCCCCTGAAGGGTAGAGGGATCGGCGCCACCGGCAAGGGCGCCGAAAGCGTTTCGGGCGGCATCCCGGGAGTCGAACATCATCTCGACATATGTTCGCTGTTCAGGTTCGGAAAAGCGTTCCGACTTGCCAGCTTCATAGATGGTTGCGACTTCCTGCTCGGTGACTTCGACCTGGCTCAGGAAATCGTCAGCAGACACCTTTGCCAGATCAATCCCGCGCCGCTCCGGCTGTTTCAGCGCGTCGAGATTTTCATTGTAGAAGGCAAGAACTTCTTCTTCTGTGGGTGCTTCCGGTTTCGGCACATCGGCCGCATCGAGGATGAACCAGGCCACATCCCTGGATTCAGCTAGGTAACGCGACTGGACGGCCTTCATCACGTCTGGTGCCATCAGACCTGCGATTGTCGCTGTCTGGAGAGTCTGAAGGGTCAGATCGCTCTTTACCTGGTCCTCATACTCCTCCTGCGAGAACCGGTTTTGCGCCAGAACGCGCTGGTATGTCGCAAGGTCCAGTTCGCCCGTCAGCGGGTTCTTGAAGGCATCCTGCTTCCGGAGTTCCGCCACCACGGCATCTGCAGAGGGCGCGACGCCGATTTTGGACGCAAAGCCAAGAATGGTCGTCTGGGACTGTTCGAGCTGGAAAACCTGATCCACCATACCGCGCTCGAGCGCTTCATCCTTGGTGATCGGGTCGTCGTTCTGCAGGTTCACGTTCCGCAGCATAACTTCGATACGCCGGTCAAAGTCCTCGACCGTAACGGAAGACTTTCCGGCAGCCATAAGGTCGGAGCCGAGGCCGTTGCGGACCTGGTTGAAAATCTGGTCGACGCCCCAGAACGCCATGCCTGCAATGATGATCATGGCAATGAACTTGCCAAGAATCGATTGGGTCAGGCGTTTCATCAGCGCGAGCATGAGGCTGGTACTTTCAACTATTTGCAGGATGGCTCAGTGCTTGCTAGGCGACCCGGCAAAGTCAATCAAGATAGGTAACGCTGATGGCACGGACACTTATTGCCGGGAACTGGAAGATGAACGGGCTTCGCGCCTCGTTGGTGGAAATCGTCGCGATTGCGGGTGGCGTGACCCCGGCAAAGGAAAATATCGAGGCGCTGATCTGCGTTCCGGCAACGCTTCTCATGCAGGCTGCCGAACAGACTCGGGACTCGGCACTCAAGATTGGCGGAGAAACCTGCCACACCAATGAGAGCGGAGCTCATACCGGTGATGTTTCCGCTGAAATGCTCGCCGACGCTGGTGCGTCCTATGTGATTGTTGGGCATTCAGAGCGCCGCGCAGACCATGGTGAAACGAGTGAAGCTGTGGCTTCACAAGCTGCAGCAGCGCTTCGCGCGGGCATCACCCCCATCATTTGTGTCGGCGAGACAGCCGCAGAACGGGACAGCGGGAAAGCGATTGAGGTCGTCACGGGCATGCTGCGCGCATCGATTCCTGAGGGCGCTGCCGCAGCCAGCCTGGTCATCGCCTACGAGCCTGTCTGGGCAATCGGTACCGGCAATGTCGCCACTGTCGAGGCGGTCGACGAAATGCACAATGCCCTGCGGGCCTGTCTCGCAGATGTGTTCGGTTCTGAGGCGGACCTCATCCCGATCCTTTACGGCGGCAGCATGAAACCGGACAATGCTGGCGATTTGCTGGCGGTGGAAAACGTCAATGGCGGCCTGATTGGCGGTGCAAGCTTGAAGGCGACCGACTTTCTCGCCATTTACGCAAAAGCCTGATTTACCATTCTGACTGAAGGCAGCACTTGGCCTGCGCGCGCATTGCCTATATGCGGGCGCCTTGGACGAAACGTATCGGATTTGTCATGCAGAACGTTATCCTGGTGATCCACATCCTCGCTTGCCTGGTCATGATCGGGCTGGTGTTGGTTCAGAAGTCGGAAGGCGGCGGTCTTGGGATCGGCGGCGGTGGTGGCGGTGGTGCAAACTCGCTGCTGTCTGGCCGCGGTGCCGCGGGCGCTGTCGTGCGTTCGACCATCATTTTTGGTGCGATCTTTTTCATCACCAGTCTCGCGCTGACCACTCTGGCCAACCGTGAAACCGATACACGGTCGGACATTGAGCGCGTGCTGGCGCCAGAGGACACTTCACCTGCGCCGAGCACACCCACCGATCTTTTCGATCCGTCGGCTCCGCTGCTTTCCGGGCAGTCCGGCCTTTCGGACGAGAGTGTCACGACACCGGATGCTGCAATGGAACCAGCAGAAGGAACGGGCGAGGCCGCAGCTGAACCGGAAACGCCTGCGCCTGCGCCTGAAAGTGGTAATCCCCAATAAATCGCCTGCGCCTCTGTTTTTGGCGCGCCAGCTAAAACCGAATCACGGCATCAGGGTGTTCCCATGATCCGCTATATTTTCATTACAGGCGGCGTGGTGTCCTCCCTTGGAAAGGGTATCGCTTCCGCCGCCCTCGGCGCATTGCTGCAGTCACGCGGCTATGGCGTCCGTTTGCGCAAACTTGATCCATACCTGAACGTCGATCCGGGCACGATGAGCCCCCGCCAGCATGGCGAGGTTTTTGTGACCGATGATGGGGCGGAGACCGACCTTGATCTCGGCCATTATGAGCGCTTCACTGGCGTCTCGGCGCGCCAGTCGGACAACATCACAACCGGGCGGATCTACAAGCACATCATCGAGAAAGAACGGCGTGGCGACTATCTCGGCGCGACGATCCAGGTCATTCCGCACGTAACCAATGAAATTAAAGACTTCGTCCTCTCCGATCCGGGGGAGGGCGTGGACTTCGTGTTGTGCGAAATCGGTGGCACGGTAGGTGACATCGAAGGCCTGCCATTCTTCGAGGCCATTCGGCAGCTGGGCCAGGAATTGGGGCCAGACCGTGCCTGCTTCATCCATCTGACCTTGCTGCCCTACATTCCGGCGGCCGGCGAGATGAAGACAAAACCGACCCAGCACTCGGTGAAGGAACTCCGATCCATCGGTATCCAGCCGCAGGTCTTGCTGTGCCGCTGCGACCGGCCCATCCCGGAAAATGAAAAAGGCAAAATCGCCAGCTTCTGTAACGTCCGACCGTCCAGCGTGATCGAGGCCCGTGATGTACGGCATATCTACGACGTGCCGGAAGCTTATCACGAGCAGGGGCTGGACAAAGAAGTGCTCGCGCACTTCCGTATCGACAATGCGCCAGAACCTGACCTGTCTGGCTGGCAGAAAATCGCCACGACGATCCACAACCCGGACGGTGAAGTCTGCATTGGACTTGTTGGCAAATACACCGATGTACCGGACGCCTACAAATCCGTTGCCGAGGCGCTCAGTCATGGTGGTCTGGCCAACAATGTCAAAGTGTCGGTGAAGCTCATCAATTCCGAGGAATTCGATGACGAGCATCGCCCGCTCGACATTCTCGAAGGCGTTCACGGCATCATCCTGCCGGGCGGCTTCGGCGAACGTGGCGCCCACGGTAAGATGCGGGCGGCCCGTTTTGCGCGCGAACGCAAAGTACCGTGCTTCGGCATCTGCTACGGCATGCAGATGTCGGTGATCGAAGCCGCGCGCCACATGGCCGGTATCGAAGACGCCAACACGACCGAGAACAATCCCTCGACACCGAACCCGCTTGTCGGCCTGATGGAAGAGTGGACACAGGGCAACGAGAAGCAGGTCCGCACCGCAGATAGCGACAAGGGAGGCACGATGCGCCTCGGGGCTTACCCGGCCCGCCTGAAGGAAGGCAGCAAGGTCGCGGAAATCTACGGCACCCTCGACATCTCGGAACGTCACCGCCACCGGTATGAGGTCAACGCGGCCTATATCGAGGCGCTCGAAAAGGCCGGCGGACTATTCTCCGGCATGTCGCCCGACGGCACTTTGCCTGAAATCTTCGAGATCCCGGCGCACCCATGGTTCATCGGTGTTCAGTACCACCCGGAGCTGAAATCCCGTCCGTTCCAGCCGCATCCGCTGTTTGCCAGCTTTATCGATGCGGCGGTGAAGCAGAGCCGTCTGGTCTAAGCTGGAATTTCCTTTCCAGCCCAGTCGAAACATTTTCCGGTGTCGGCGGGCGTCAAACCGTAGATCACTCGAAGCAGGTGGGAAACCGCGTTTGGTGGCGTGAACAGTTGCCCGTCCGGCAGGTTTCCTTGGAATGGTTTGGACAGGAGGGTATCCACGGTCCCGGGGTGCAGGCCCGCAACAATGAAATCTGAATTCAGGCGAGCCTGTTCGATCGCATAATTGCGAAGGAGCATGTTCAGAGCCGCCTTGGATGCACGATAGGCATGCCAGCCGCCGAGACGATTATCTCCAATAGATCCAACACGCGCAGACAACGCTGTGAACACAGCCCGTCCGCTCCTTGGCATCAGAGGCAAAAAAAACCGAGCGACCAGCGCAGGCCCAAATGTATTTACACGGAATACACGTTCAAAAGCCTGCAGGGACTGCTGTCGATAGGATTTTTCGGGCTGAAGTGCATTGCCATCCGAGAGAATGCCAGTCGCGATAATAACCAGACGGATATCATCTTCGTATTTCAACGTGTCTGACAGGCGGGCCAAGTCAGATTCTACGGTGATATCCACGGCGTGAGGCGTGACCTTGCCGGTCGCAGCTGGGCCACTGCGGGATATCGCATGAACCCGACGGATTTCCGGCCGCTCGGATAACCGGGCAACAAGCTCAGCGCCGAGACCGCCAGAGGCGCCGAATACTATCGCTTGCATGAGTTGGCGGTCCCAGAATTGTTCAAGCTTTTGAGAGCTGGAACTGGCCGACATTGATGCGCCCATCCGAGAACCCTGCCTCGCAATAGGCGAGGTAGAAGTTCCACATGCGGCGGAAAGGTTCATCAAAGCCGAGTTTAGCGATCTGGTCCCAGGCGTCATTGAAGGCGCGCGACCATTCACGGCAGGTGCGGGCATAGTCCTGACCGAAATAGGTCACACCGTCATGACGCAAACCGGCCAGCTGGAACTGTTCCTTCAGGGCTTTCTCGCTCGGCAGCATGCCGCCCGGAAAGATGTGACGCTGAATGAAGTCGACGCGTTTGCGGTATTTCGGGAACAGGTCATCGTCGATCGTGATGATCTGAAGCGCCGCCTTGCCGCTGTCTTTCAGGGTTTCAAAGATCTTGGCGAAGTAGCTTGGCCAGTAAGACTCGCCGACGGCTTCGAACATTTCGATGGAGGCGACGCCGTCATACTTGCCGGTGTGGTCTCGATAGTCTTCCAGACGGATCTCTACGCGCTCACTCAGGCCTTCGCGCTGCATCCGCTCCATCGCATAGTCGCGTTGAGAGGGGGAGATAGTGAGGCAGGTCACTTTCGATCCGCGTTGTTTTGCGGCGAATTCCGCGAAGCCGCCCCAGCCGCATCCGATTTCGAGGATTTCGCTGGATGGGCCTGCGCCGATCCGGTCACAGATGTTCCGGTACTTCGCCTGCTGGCCCTGTTCCATCGTCATGTTCGGACTTTCGAACACGGCCGACGAATATGTCATGGAGGGATCGAGCCAAAGGGAATAAAAATCATTACCAAGGTCGTAGTGGGCCTTGATGTTCTTCTTCGCGCCCTCTCGTGTGTTCCGGCTGGAAAAGACGTGGCGGACCATGTTGACCCAGCGCACAACCGCGCCGCCGACCGCAAGTCTTCCAGTGGCCTCAAAATTCGCCGAGAAGAAACGCAGGACTTCTGTAAGGTCGGGTGTCGACCATTCGCCATCCATGTAGGCTTCCGCGAAGCCGACATCGCCGCCCGCCATGGCGCGTTTGACAAAATTGTAGTCGTGTACGGATATTATTGCATGTGGGCCCGGATGACTATTCCGGAATACGAGCTGCCGGTCATCGGGTAATCTGAATTCCAGCGTTCCATGCTGTGTGTTCAGGAGAGCAAGACAGGCAATCCTGAAACTGGCCGGAACGTTTTTAAGGGTCCGGATCGTGTTGGGCGAAGCTGTTATCGTCCCGGTCATTTCATCTCCCTCTGGCAGTAGGGAACTCGCCCTACTTTGCCAGAATGGTCCATCGAATCCAACTATTTCCGGAAATTCCTGTTTCATTGACATCCAGTATCAGGCGTTTGAGCGTTGAGATTTAAGGGTTTCATAGGCGTTAAGGGCCCGCTCGCGAGCGGGTTTATGTTGGACAAGCGGGTTCGGATAATCCGCGCCAAGCTTAATTCCGGCCTGCGACAGCGTCTGTTCATCAGCCGTCCATGGCGAGTGGAGATATTTGTCTGGCAGCGCAGCAATCTCCGGGCACCAGCCCCGGACGTAAGCGCCATCTGTATCGAATTTCTCGCCCTGCGTGATCGGATTGAACACACGGAAATAGGGCGCCGCGTCTGCACCGGACCCTGCCGTCCACTGCCAGCTCGCCGGGTTGGATGCAGGGTCTGCGTCTACCAGAGTATCCCAAAACCATTCTTCGCCATCTCGCCAGTGCAGCAACAGATGTTTGGTCAGGAAAGAGGCAACGATCATCCGGACACGGTTGTGCATCCAGCCGGTTTTCCACAATTGCCGCATGCCGGCGTCAACGATCGGGTATCCCGTTTGTCCGGTCTGCCATGCTTTTAATGCGTCCTTGTCGGTCCGCCATGGCATGTAATCGAAATCTGAGTTGTAATTCGCTTCAGCCAGATCAGGTTCGTGATAGAGCAGGACATAGGAAAATTCCCGCCACGCTATTTCCGACAGGAATTTCCAGCCACCGTCTTCGCCGATGTGTCCTGCTTCCATCGCGGATGTCACTGTGCGCCATATCTGTGCCGGGCCAATCTCTCCGAACCGAAGATGAGGCGACAGGCCCGAGGTTCCGTCGTCCTTGCCCGGAAGATTCCGTTCTTCAGGATAAGTATCGATCGGGGCATCCAGGAATGCTTTGAGGCGCTTTGAAGCCCCGGCTTCCCCCGGCGACCACATGGCATCAAAGCCGGTCGACCAGTCTGGTTTTTCGGGATGCAGGCCCAACTCATCAATTGCCAGCGAATACACCTTTGGACCTGACAAGTCCTTCGGTCTGGGCAGGGCCTCGGGCGCTTCATAACAGGCACGCAGCGCTTTCCAGTATGGCGTGAATACCTTGTAGAAGCCACCCGATCCCGTTTTCAGGACCCAGGGTTCCACAAGCAGGCGGGCATTGAAGCTTTTGGCATCAATGCCCTGATCCTTCAGGTGCGCTTTGACTTCCGCATCCGTCTCACGTTCGGCGGCGCCATAGCGGCGACTCCAGTACACCGTGTCGGCTCCGGTCTCGTTGATCACCTTGTCCAGGCAGGCGCTGCCATCGCCTGCCCGGACTGTCAGCTGTCCACCCAGCTGTTCGATATCGCGCGAGAGTGCTTTGAGGGACTTGTCGAGCCACCAACGCGAAGCGCCGCCGAGACTGCGTTCGCCGTTCTTCCCATCCATGTGGATGAACAGGCAGATGATCGGCCGACCTTGTTTGGCTGCTGCGTGCACTGCCGGGTTATCGGAAAGCCGAAGATCCTCCCGAAACCAGACAATAATGGGGGCAGATGAAGCAGGCAGGTCGATCTTCCTGAAGCGTTGACGTTCGACAAAGATACGTACCGCAAGTTCGTTTGGATCCATCCATCATGCGGCTTCACCTTTTACGAGACTATGTCAGCGGCTATATCCTCAGAAAAACCGGAGTAGAGCATGTCCGATTCCCTTTTGGCCGGAACGGTAAGCGGCTGATGGCGCGCGCTTCCCTGATAGACCTGATCGCGAAGGCGGCCGGGCGGAAAATCGTTTGCGTCGGCGACGTGATGCTCGATCGCTTTGTTTATGGCGACGTCTCCCGCATCTCGCCCGAGGCCCCGGTGCCAATCATGCGCCGGACGCGGGAAGCCTCCATGCCGGGCGGTGCCGGGAATGTCGCTCGAAACCTTGCCTCGCTCGGGCTGCATACGGCTCTTATTGGCGTTGTGGGCGACGATCCCGAGGGGCGGGAATTGGCCGCTCTTCTGGGCAAGTTACAGAATGTCGAAGCCGACCTGATCGCAATGCGCGGCCGCCCCACGACGCTCAAGACGCGCTTTGTAGCTGGTTCTCAGCAATTGTTGCGAGTGGACGCGGAAGAGGTCGCCGGCATAAGCCAAGACACAGAGAACCAGCTCGTTTCAGCGATCCATCAAGTGTCCTCGGATGCTGCCCTCATCATCCTGTCGGACTATGCCAAGGGGGCGATGACGGATGGCGTCATCAAGGCGGCACTCGATGCCGGAGAAGCGTTCGGCATTCCCGTGATTGCCGATCCGAAAGGGCGAGACTTTCGCCGCTATGGCGCGGTCGATCTGATCAAGCCGAACGGCCACGAACTCGCCCACGCGTTCGGCATGCCGACGGAGACTGATCAGGATGCAGCAGCCGCCCTCGCAGCGGCGAGCAAAACCCTGCCAGCAAAGGCCGTTGTCGTGACCCGTGCGGCCAAAGGCATGTCGTTCATTACGAAAGATGGCGACGTGGTCCACAAGGCCGGGAAGGCACGTGAGGTCTATGACGTGTCGGGGGCGGGGGATACGTCCATTGCCGCACTTGCCCTCGGACTGGCCGGCGGAGGCACGCTCGGTCAGGCCGTTGATCTGGCAATCGCGGCCTCCGGTATCGCCGTCGGCAAATCCGGCACGGCGACAGTGTCGGCAGACGAGTTGCGCGGCGCGCTCGAAATGGGTCTGGACCATGGCGGGGTCAGCCATATCCCCCTAGAAACAGCGCTTTCGCAGGTCTCGATATGGCGCGACGCAGGTCTGACGGTCGGCTTCACCAATGGCTGTTTCGACATCCTTCATCCCGGGCACCTGAAAGTGCTGGAAGAGGCCAAGAACCGCTGCGGCCGCCTGATCGTCGGCTTGAATTCCGATGCCTCGGTCAAGCGCCTCAAGGGGCCCACGCGGCCGGTCAATGATGCGGAATCCCGTGCGCGTGTCCTTTCAGGGCTGACAGTTGTGGACGCCGTTGTTGTCTTTGACGAAGACACGCCCGCCGCATTGATCGAAGCCTTGCAGCCGGATCTTCTCGTCAAAGGCGGTGACTACACGCTGGACACAATCGTCGGGGCGGATGTGGTGCTCGCGCGCGGCGGAACCGTCCACATTGTGCCAACGCTGGATGGCCAGTCCACAACGGCAGCGATTGCACGGGCCAAGGCAGGCGAAACATGAGTGAAGCCGCGCGCATTGCCGCCCAACTGTCCGCCCAGTACGGCGAAGATGCGGCTGTGATCGCCACGTTGCGCGCTGCCGAAGTGGCCGCTCAGGGGGATACCGAGGCGCTGGCACACTGGGATGAGGTGATTATCATTCTGGAGAACGGGGACAGACCCGGCGCCGCCCCGGCAAACTGACCTCTAGTTCGCTACGCCCTTTTTAAGCTCATATGTGCCGCGGGACGTCACATTGAACCATTCCTGGATATCAGGATGACTGAGCGGCTGTGCCGAGTCATCCGGCACGAGGTTTTGCTCGGACACATAGGCAATGTAGTGTGTGCGCTCATTCTCCGCGAAGAGGTGGTAGAAGGGCTGGTCCTTGCGAGGCCGCACTTCTTCCGGAATCGCCTCGTACCATTCGTCTGTGTTCGCGAATTGCGGGTCCACATCGAAAATGATTCCGCGGAACGGGAAGTGGCGGTGACGGACGACCTGGCCGATCTGGTATTTCGCCGTAAAGGTGGAAACAGCATTGTAGCTGACGTTCCGGTCAACCGGACGGTCTAGCACATACGGCGCATCGGCAGACGGCTTGCGCTTGCGGCCGCGTCCCCCGGTCAACCATCCCAACAGGCTACGTCTACTGGTCATTTACGTCTCCTGTGGTAGAGATTGCCCCAAGAACTCAGTTTGGGCCACATCATGGCTGACAAAAAAGCGGCGAACCGTCGGGGAAACCGGCGTGGTTCGCGCAAAGGGCGCAATGGACCGCTTTATGCGGCTGTTGACCTTGGAACAAATAACTGCCGCCTGCTCGTGGCGGAGCCGTGGGGGAAATCCTTCCGCGTCGTTGATTCGCATTCCCAGATAGCACGTCTGGGCGAGGGGCTGCACGAAACCGGCCGGCTGTCTGACGCCGCCATTGAGCGAGCGCTGGACGCCTTGAAGGCTATTCGCCGGAAACTGAAGAACCATGGCGTGGGGCGGGTGCGCTGCATCGCGACCGAAGCCTGCCGGCAGGCGGAAAATGGGCCGGATTTCATCCGGCGCGTCCACGAAGAAACAGGACTCACCTTCAAGATCATCAATGCCAAGGAAGAGGCACGTCTGGCGACAATTGGTTGCCACGATCTGATGGCAGACGACGCCAAGACGGTTCTCGTCGTCGATATCGGCGGCGGATCGACGGAACTGTCCTGGGTCAACGCCAAGGTCGCCCGCGAAGGCGGTTCTCATGGTCTCGTCAAACGTGCGCCGATCCAGGACTGGACCAGTTTGCCACTCGGCGTGGTCACGCTGCATGAGCGGTTCGGACACTTGCCGGAGGAAGAGGCGTTCCCTGCCATGCTCGACTATTGCGGCGAAGTGATCCGCGCCTGGAAGGGAACGGAACGCGTCAGCCGGGCCATGGGGCAGGATGGCTCCCATCTGATCGGTACGTCCGGCACGGTTACCTGTCTTGCAGGGGTTCACCTCAAACTTGACCGCTACAGGCGCGACAAGGTTGATGGCAGCTGGATGAGCCGCGAAGAGGCGGACGCGGCGGTAAAACTGCTGCGCGATCTCGGGCTGGAAGGACGCGCCACGCTGCCGACCATCGGAGAAGAACGGGCTGGCCTCATGTTGTCTGGCTGCGCAATCATGCAGTCGATCTGGGATGCCTTCCCGGGCGACCGGTTGCGCGTTGGAGACAGGGGCCTGCGGGAGGGCCTGTTGCTGTCCATGATGTATGGTGGCAAAGGCCCGAGAAAGCGCGGCACTCGCCGGCGCTCCGGCAAGGCCGAATTACCGGACGGCGCATCTGGGCCTCCGAAAGACAAAAACCCGACAGCGGAAGTGTCCCCATGACGGATGATGAAAAACGCCGCTGGAAAGGCCCGTCGGAAAAGCGCGGAACATCCGGGCGGCGGATGGGCGAACGCAAAATCATTGCGCACCGGGCAAAGAACGAAAGTTCCAAACGCTGGATCGAACGCCAACTGCAGGACCCTTATGTCCAGAAAGCGAAGTCAGAAGGCTATCGGGCGCGGGCTGCTTACAAGCTGCTGGAAATCGATGAAAAGCTGAACCTGTTCCGCCGTGGCCAGCGCGTGGTCGACCTTGGCTGTGCGCCAGGCGGCTGGCTGCAGGTCGCCCAGATCAAGGGCGCCAGTGAAATCGCCGGGATCGACCTCTTGCCGGTCGAACCGTTGGCAGGTGTCCACATCGTGCAGGGTGACATCAACAATCCAGATGATGTGGCTGAGCTCCTCAAGGGACTGACCGGCGCACCCGACCTTGTCCTGTCTGACATGGCGGCAAACACAACCGGTCACAAGCAAACCGACCATCTGCGCACGGTCGCACTCGTGGAAATGGCAGCAGCGTTCGCCGTGGAGCATCTCGCACCGGGCGGCAGCTTCTGTTCAAAGGTCTTCCAGGGCGGCGCGACGAAAGAAGTCCTGGATCTGCTCAAAGCGAACTTCACAAGCGTGAAGCATATCAAGCCACCTGCAAGCCGGGCAGGGAGTCCGGAAATCTTCGTCGTGGCAAAGGGTTTCAAAGGATAGGCTGGCTGCGAGAGGCGCGGGCTTACCTGATATTCACGACACCTTCGCCAAACGGAGAATCGTCCCTCTGAAAGTATCCGTTGTCCGGGAAAAGATCGATTGCAATGGACCGGATGCATTCGATCTCGGACCTGGACAGACGCGTCTGCCAATCGTTCTGACGCTCAAAGGGCGTCAGTTTTTCTCGTCCAGCGTTTGTCACCGGGCTGGCCGCGTCATTGGAGGCGAAGTTCACGGACGCAATATTCAGTTGGTTCAGGATGCTCGGGCCCTGCGCGACAACGTCTTCATATCGCACCAGGTGCGCCCGGCCCGTAACGACGCTTTTTTGCGCTGTCCGTTCGCTTAAACTCCACAAAGCGGCCAAACGTTCGACCGGCGTCTTGTCATAGCGAAGCAGGATGTCAGCAAGGTCGTATTCACGTGTTCCCTTGATGAAGTCCTCCATGTTGTAGTTCTGGCTCAGCCTGAAATCCTGAAAACGCCAAGCCCAATCTGTATCTTTGAAGCTGGCATAAATAGCGGCTGGATTTCTCCGGATGTGAATAACGGGAACCTGATACTGGTCGGAGATTTCATCGAGAATGAACCCAAGCCGGGTGGATTTGACGACCAGGTTCTTGGACCAGGTCCGGGATTCTTCCTTCCGAAGGAAATGCGTGTACCCGTGCGTCCCGACACCCTTGAATGCGAGATGGAGTTTGATCCGGTCGCGGGGAGTCAAGCAATTTGCGGACAGAGGCATATACACGTTCCGGCTTGCCGTATTTGCCCCTTTACTTAGTTGTCCCCAATGATGGCCGGCGGAAGGAGAAAAGGGTTCGAAGAGCGACTTTGCATCCATCGCGTCGACGAATGTTTGCTGCAGCCAGGTCGTCCCGCTGCGCCAGAAGCCGTTGATGAGCAAAGTATCACTCAAGTTCGACGCGCTGATGTAATCCATCAGAGCGATAGAGGTGAGTTTCAGTCGTCCCAAGCCGCGCACGTTTTCTACCTGAATCTGGAATGCACATGTACTGCCTGGTGACTGGCAATTTATGGACCAGATGATTGTTTAGAGCGCCGGGATTATAATAAATACTGCAGAAATGCGGATTTGGGTGATCGAGGCCGGTTCTAACATCAGGGCCGTGAGATCCTGCGGCTTCCAGATGTGGTACAATTCAAAAAGTCGTTGAATTACAACTATTAAAGGAAATCACAGGCGCGCTTCTATTGTATGATAGCCGGTCATGTTTCGGGCGCCGCGGCACGCACGCTGGAAATAGAAGTCGTCAGAGGCGCCCTGATTAACCGCCTCGTAGCCCAGATTCAGCGTCACCTGGTAATGGGTCACCCGGCCATTCGAGATGAAGCCGCGTGCCGTCATGACATCAAACCAGTCAGGTTCGCCGTATCCATCGCGCGCCACAGCAAGCGTTCTGGCAATCGCGTCATCCACGGAGATATCGGATATTCCGGTAATCTGTCGGCTAAATGAGCTGGCAGCAGGCATACGAGCAGGCTTTCCCGTTCTTTCGCTACAACTCCCTCCATTGAACCTATGCGCTATAGCCGTGTTTGGTTCCAATTAACTGTCGCTTGCACCGTGAATGCTGACGTTTCACAATGATGGCGACACATTGGGAGGAACAATCATGACCACGACAGGCGGCTGCTATTGCGGCGAAATCCGATATGAGGCGGACGGGGAGCCGGTGATGAAGGGCGAATGTCATTGCCGCGAATGCCAGTACCTTACAGGCGGTCAGGCCAATGACTTCATGGCAATGCCCACTGCCGGCTTCCGTTACACCAAGGGTGAGCCAAAGAAGTTCAAGCGAAGCGACCTCGACCATGCGGTCACGCGCGAATTCTGCGGCACCTGTGGGACGCATATTCTGACACGGTCTCCAGCACTGCCTGATGCCGTTATCCTGAAAGTCGGATCGCTGGATGATACCAGCCTCTTTGGCCAGCCGCAGGTCGTCATGCAGACAGCCGATGCACCGAGTTTCCACCACATTCCGGAAGGCATTCCGTCGTTTGAAAGATTCCCCGGATGAAGCCTGAGAGGCTGATCTTGATAGGGGCGGCGATCGCAACGGTCGCCGCCTGTAGTGCGCTCAGGGACTATCACGCCGCCAATCCGGACTTTGGCAGCTCCTTGCCGCCTTATGAGCGCATTCAGTTCGCGTCTCAGTTTGCGACGCCTGCAGAACGCGCGCGATGTGAAGCGGCAGGAGGAGTCGTCCAGAAAGCCGGACGGTTAGGCTGGCAGCACTGCGTTCAGAGTTTCGCCGACGCTGGCAAGGCATGTACCGGCAGCGACGACTGTCTCGGGCAATGCCGTTTGGCCGGCGACCCCGGATCGGTCGCGCCTGGCACGCCGGTCCAGGGAACTTGCCAGGCCAATGATGCGCCTTTCGGCTGCTACACGACCGTCGAGAATGGCAAAGCCGGCATGTCGATCTGTGTCGACTGAGATCTAGACAGGCAATAGATGCGCCTCGGCCTCGTCGCGGTGCTTCTTCAAATATTTCATGAAGGGCGTTCCGCCGGTGCCGATGTCCGGGTCATTGCCCGCGCTCTGGCTTGCCTGCTTGTTGATATAGCTTGCCGCATATTCAAGATGCCGCGTCCGGAAACGCGCCAGCTTCGAGACGTTCTCATTGTAGAGGCGCTTCAGGTCTGCATCGCCAGACTGTTCGACAAAGACGCGGACGCGGCTCGACGCACGAATATCCTCGATCAGGCGCCGGTGCGCAGGCGGGCGATAAGCGTGAAGCTCATCCAGGAAGCTGCGTAGCGGGTCTGCAGCATGGCCGACGCTGAACAGCGCATCCATCGCGGGGACGATTGAAGATTGCGATCCCGTCTGTCCTCGGAAGGCTTGGGGCCTGCCTCCGGTTTCCTCGACGCCCTCATAAATCAAGCCATCGCCAAGGGCCGGATTGTCCTTCCAGCCATGAATCCACGGGCGGACGCGGTGGAAATAGCAATAAGGATCGCACCGCTCCGGCATCCGGTCGAAAATGGCGTTCACATCGTCCCACACGGTGGACATGACCGACAGGCAGCGTGCAGCTTCAGGAACATCACCGGTTTCGGCCGCCGCGATCAGTGTCAACCCTTCGTCCAGCATTTCACCAGCCCGTGCCTCGATGGCGACATGGACGAGAATGAACCAGGCTTCGTCCATTCCTCCGTCAAAGTGCTGGAGGACGCGAACATTGGAAAGATCGATCGGGCCGCCTTCGTCAATCAGAGCCCAGTTCTCCAGCGTGTAGGAGGAGTACGGCAGCAGCGGCGGCTGGCCGAGGCTCTGGCTGAGCTGCCAGATCGGTACGGCGAGGCAAGCGGGCAGGGCACGGGGCGCCTCGGGCTCTCCCCAGACATATGTCTGTACCATGAAGGAATAGTGCAACATGGCAATCCGCTGCTCGGCTTCGCTGGCGATGGCGCAGAAATCGGTGAGATCGATGGCCGGCAACCGTTCCAGCAAAGCCCGCACGCGGCCGGTGCAGATCAGCTTGGGTATGTCCAGCGCCATCTGCCGGGCCGGTTGCAGGAAAGCGGGTAATTCCACCATTGCCGGATCAAATGACGCAAGAAATCCCCGCTTCCGGGTCAGTCCATAATCGGAAAGTTTCATAAACCGCTCCTCCCAGGGCATATTATTACATATGAAACTAATTCCGTTTTGGAAGTTCCGGCAAGGGGCTAATGGCGGTGATCGGGCTCCCACCAATAGGGCGTCTGCTCTGCCCAGTCTGAGTCCCGGAAACGATAGTGCAGCAGTTCGAACGCGCGCTTGGCGACGGGTTCGCCGTCAATGTCGCCCGCTGGTTCATGTTCCAGCATAAATACGACGCGGTGCAACGCTTCGGCCATCAGGTCCTTGTGAGGATTGAAGGCGCGCTTCCATCGTGTGTTGGTGTTCCTGTCGACCCAGTCAATCACCGTCAGCGACAGGGTCCGCGTCATCCGCTTGTCTCGGGTCAGCGGTGCGATCTCGTCCCAGGCTGCCCAGTGGGCGAAGCCCTCGTCGCTCCTCCGGATCGTTTCATACGGGCCCGGCAGGAGGTCCGGATAGGGTAGGTCACTCAGATAAAATCTTGACGAAAAATATGCACGATAGCCCTGAAGATTGCCGCGTGTGCGGGCTCGAAAATAGGAATCTCTCGAAATGTCGTACATCCAGGTTCTGAAATCCTGATCAACCGCCGCCGCCCAGGTCCAGTCTTTCGACAGGTCCCTGTGCAGATGCTGCGGTTTTGGATCAGTTTCCGCGCAATCGCTTTCATGCCGTGTCGACAGACAATCCACCCGCAGGGCAAAGACAGCCTGCCGCACAGGAGCGGGCAACCCATTCAGTCCCTCCATGGCATTCTTGTGCCACGAATAGCGCTGAAGAAACGTATCAATCTGCCGCTCCGCATCCTCGGTTCGTCCCAGTGCAATGGTCCGGGCCAGCGCCATGTTGGGCTTTATCGTCTCCAGCGCGCGGATCGGCAGCATACGGAAAGCATCCGGCGCGTAAGGGCCTTGTGCATAAGCGGCGGCAGCATCGGCACCCGGCGCCGACAGCATCAGGGGCAGCGTCAGCGCGCCCGGATCGCTCACCCGTTTGGAAAGTGCCTGCCAGCGCTCATGATTCCACTGGGTAAATGGGTATGTCAGGCTGTAACTGATGGCGATTTGCCGGGCCTGGCGCAGAAATTCGGCGTCATTGCGGCGTACGGGAAGCCAATCCTGGCCCCGGGGCTGCACGCTTGCGGCCAGGATTGTGTAGACCGCTGCATCCGCCTCACACCGCTCAATGGCGCGGGATATCCCGCTGACGGTTCGCTCCAGAGCGTCGGGTAACTGGCGCTCCTCCCGGGTTGCCAGAACCGCCAGCGCCAGCCATGGGCCGGGCCGTGCCTCGGCTTCCGCCTTAGCCAGGATATGTGCGTAGAGCCGGTTATCATCCGCCGTCCATGCCGGGCGCAGGGCAGGGTAGAGCTCGTAAGGTTCTGCCGACAGGGACAGCGCAGCCTGCAGCCAGTCGAGAGCCGGTTCGCGCCGGGCCAGGTTCGCGACGCGCCGTTGCAGTGGCGTGAGGCCCACAAGGTGGGCCTTGCGCCGCGAATAGCCTTTGGCATCGTCAAATGCCTCCGGCCGCAGCCACCAGTCAGCGGCCGGCCCGGCGCTGGTCATCAAGTCGAGATGAGCGGCTGATGCGAAGAAACCCGCTGCGAGCGGTGCCGGGTCAGCTTGCGTCATCACCGCGAGATCCTGCCCGATCGTTTCGTCGTTCCAGTTTCCTGGCTGGTGCTCGGCGGCATAAAGATTGATCTGCTGCCGTCCTGCGCTGGGCGGGATTACCTCGAATCCGGACATGATGCGATAGAGTTGCACCGTGCCACTAACGGAATCCACGTGGGAATGATGACCACCACCAGAATAGAGCGTACCGAAGCGCTGATAGGCGGAATCGATTGCCTTTGCCTCTTCTGCATAGCGCCCGTCGCAGAAGGTTGCCGGATCGGCCACCGCGCTCGCGGCAAAGGTGGCCGCCGCCAGCCCCGCACACATCCAGTTTCGTCGGCTTTGTCCCATGGCGAAAACAGATACTCGCCGAGGTTGACGAAAAGATGAATGCATTCAGGCGAAACTGCCCCCTTCACAAGCCCGCGCGACTCCCTTATTGGGCCGAAAAGGGAGCTCCCCACATGAAAATCCGACAAGCGATCACCTTTGACGACGTGCTTCTCCAGCCCGGCGCGAGCGAGGTTCTTCCCGCCGACGTCAATGTCTCGACCTTCCTGACGAAAACCATTCCGCTGAACATTCCGCTGATTTCGGCGGCCATGGACACGGTGACTGAGGCGCGCCTCGCCATCGCCATGGCGCAGGCCGGCGGCATTGGCGTCATTCACCGTAACCTGTCCGTCGAGGAGCAGGCCGGTGAAGTTGCCATGGTCAAGAAATACGAAAGTGGCGTCGTGATGAACCCCATCACCATCGCGCCCACAGCGACACTGGGTGAGCTGAACGAACTCAAGCAACGCACTGGTTTCTCTGGCATTCCGGTGGTTGAGGACAATGGCAAGGTCGTCGGTATCATCACGAACCGCGACACCCGGTTTGCCGAAGACATGAATGAGAAGGTCGCGAATCTGATGACTCGCGACGTCGTCACGGTGGAAATGGAGACCTCGTCGGAAGAGGCCCGCCGCCTGCTGCACAAGCACCGGATTGAGCGCCTCGTTATCGTCGACAAGGACAATAAGTGCCTGGGTCTCCTGACCGTGAAAGACATGGACAAGGCCGCGGTGAACCCGAATGCCGCGAAGGACGCTGCAGGCCGCCTGCGTGTCGCTGCTGCCTCTACGGTCGGCGACGCGGGCTTTGAGCGTACCGCCGCGCTGATCGAGGCGGGCGCGGACGCGGTTATCATCGACACGGCGCATGGACACTCCAAGGCGGTGGCAGAGGCTGTCACGCGCGCCAAGAAGATTTCCAATGCCGTGCAGATCATTGCCGGCAACGTCGCCACCGGCGAAGCCACTAAAGCGCTGATCGACGCAGGCGCCGACGCGGTGAAAGTCGGCATCGGCCCAGGCTCGATCTGTACGACGCGCATCGTCGCGGGCGTCGGCGTACCTCAGCTGACCGCCATCGAAGCCTGCGCGAACGCCGCCCAGTCGAGCGGCGTGCCGGTCATCGCCGATGGCGGGATCAAATTCTCGGGCGACTTCGCCAAGGCCCTCGCGGCCGGTGCAGCGACTGCCATGATGGGTTCCATGTTCGCAGGGACCGAAGAGGCGCCCGGCGAGGTGTTCCTCTACCAGGGCCGCTCCTACAAGGCCTATCGCGGTATGGGCAGCCTCGGCGCCATGGCGCGCGGTTCAGCCGATCGTTACTTCCAGAAGGACGCTGCCGCCGACAAGCTCGTCCCGGAAGGCATCGAAGGGCAGGTGCCGTTCAAGGGCCCGCTCGCGCCGATCATCCACCAGATGGTGGGCGGCCTGCGCGCAGCGATGGGGTATGTCGGCGCCAAGGATATTGACGAGCTGCACAAGAAGGCGGAGTTCGTCCAGATCACGGGTGCCGGCCTGCACGAAAGCCACGTCCACGACGTCCAGATGACCCGGGAAAGCCCGAACTACTCGCTGTCACGGGGATAGGGTGTAGACGGCATATATTCGCCATTTGGCGCTTGCACGTTTCGCAACGGCAGTAGGCAGTTCTGAACCGGAAATGCTGGACCTCAAGGCCAGCATTTCCCATAGTCCTCCAAAAAAAGGGAGGTCAGATACTCGATGGACGCAATTCTGCTGCGCCTTGGAAATGCCGCCATGTTGGCAGTCACAAAGGCAGGTGGCCGATGACGGTTGCCAGTCCGGCCGCCCCGCCAAAACTCGGATTTGCCACGCGTTTCTTTTACGGCTTCGGCTCGATCGCCTATGGCGTCAAGGATATCGCGTTCAGGACCTACCTGCTCTGGTATTACAACTACATCATTGGCGCGCCGCCGGCGCTCGTCTCGGCTGCCATCATGGTTGCCCTGATCTTCGATGCCATATCCGACCCGGTCGTCGGCCAGATTTCCGACCAGCTACGCACGCGCTGGGGCAGGCGCCATCCCTTGATGTACGCGTCCGCCATCCCGGCTTCATTGTCGTTCATCCTGCTCTGGTTTCCACCACCAGGCCTGGAGGGCGCGACGCTCTTCGTTTACCTCGTCGTCCTGTCCACCGCGGTGCGTACCTTCATCACGCTATATGAGATCCCGAGTTCGGCGCTCGCACCTGAACTTGCACCCGGTTATGATGATCGAACCGCCATCGCCAGCTATCGATATTTCTTCGGATACCTTGGCGGCATCGGCCTTTCCTTCATTACATTGTTCTATTTTATGCAGCCGACAGAGGCCTATCCGGTCGGTCAGCTGAACCCCGATGCCTATCTCGCTTTCGGCCTCTTCGGTGGCGCCCTGATGTTCACATCTGTCGTGGCATCCACAGTGGGGACGCACCACCGCATCAAATACCTTCGGCTGCAGCCGAATCGTGACGAGCGGAAAAGCGCGTTCCAGACCCTTGCGATGATGGCGCGCACTTTTTCAAACCGGAACTTCCTCGCTATCCTCAGCTTCGGCATCCTGAAATACTCGGCGATCGGCCTGACCTCCGCATTGGCGCTGTATTTCGGCACCTTCTTCTGGGGCTTCACCAATTTCCAGTTGGCCATCCTGACACTTGAATACATCGTCGCCGCGACCCTGGCCCTGGCATTTGCACCCTTTGCGTCCCGTTTGATGGGCAAGCGAAACGCGGCGTTCTTGCTGGCCGTACTCGCCGTGATAATGGGCGCGCTGCCATTCATCCTGCGTCTCAACGGGCTCTTCTTTGAGAATGGTGATCCGCGCCTCCTGCCGGCGGTGTTTGCGATCGGCGCGGTGTACTCTTTGTGCGGTGTTTCTTCGGCGATTCTCGTCCATGCGATGATCGGCGACGTTGTCGACGACAGCAGCCTGCGCACCGGGCGGCGCGCCGAAGGCTTGTTCTATTCCGCCAACAGTTTCATGCAGAAGAGTGTATCAGGCATCGGCGTCTTCGCTGCCGGCCTGCTGCTCTCTTTGGTCGGCTTTCCGGAAAAGGCGAGGCCGGGCCAGGTATCGCAGGACGTGATCAACGCACTGGCGATCTGGTACATTCCAATCCTGATGGCCCTGTATATTGGCGGGGCCTGCTTCCTGTACTTCTACCAGCTCAGGCGCGCAGACCACGACGCCAATCTCGAAGCGATCCGCCAGCAGGAGAACGCCTCGGCAGGCGAATGAAGAGGCCCACCCGGCCAGTTATCAACCACCCAAGCCAACCGGATTCGCTCTCGCAGTAATTTCCGCGCATGAGCACGGATTTCATCACCTTCACCCTTCAGCAGGTCTGCATCAGCCTGGCGGAAGCCACCTATGATGCGGGGCTGACACGCAGCCCGGACACTGTTCCGCTAATCGCGGCGAGGCGGTTGCGGGCGCATGTAAAGCAGCTGGCGATCATCCTCCGCCGTCTGACCATGCTGATGGCGCTCAGCTTGACGCTGGATCCGATCAGGGCGCGTAAGAGGCCGGAGGGCCCGGAAGATGATGATCCTGTCATCACGAAAGCGCAGATCTCTTTCAGTATCGCGCTCAGCGGGCAAACGCAGGTCTACGCGCTGGACGGCCACGGCTTCCCGGAAGGCGCATCGTCCGCGTCCGGTCCGGTGCCGGTCGCCTGTCTCATGCGGCGGTCCGAGGTACTCGGGGCGCATCCTGCGCCATCCGGAAAAATATGCCCTGCGCGTCGCGCGCGTCATGGAACGCCGCCGCCGGGCAGGGGCGCCGCGTCCGCTCGGCGCGTCCATCCCGACCTATCGTCTGAAACCTGAACTCGGCGCGGCGGCGGCCGGGCTTCCCATGCTGCTGGCAGACGCCTTCAGCAGATGGAATGACAGCAGCTGATCCTACCCCCTTATCCTACACCCATTCACCGGACAGGCAGCGCCTGCGCCGGTCACACGTGCTGGGGGTCATGCGGCTCCCGCCACATCGCCTCCATCGGCGGACTGCCCGGGCCGACTTCGAACAATTTCATCCGCTCAAAACCGTGACTCCGGTAGAAGCCGGTGTTCTGCGGGTTCGAGTTTTCGAGGTAACAGGGCAGGCGGGCCTTGTCGGCGGCCGCTTTCATTGGCGTCATCATCAGCTTGCCGAGACCCGTGCCGCGTGCCCCTTTCCGGGTGCCGATAGTGAAAAGGTAAAGGTGGGGATCTTTCGGATGATGCGCATCCATGGCCTTGCCGGCATTGAGGGCCCGGAAAACAGACCCTTGCGAGCCCTTGAGCAACAGGGTCGGCATCAGGCGCAAGGTCGGCAGCAGGCCCAACTCCCGCCGGTTCTGCGACTCGATCCACATCGTCGCCCCGCCGTCCCCGGCAAGGTGGCAGATGCCGTATTTGAGATAGATCGCTTGTGCGAGCAGGGAAAACGTCGGCTTCAGCGCTTTGGTCCGGCCGAAGATCCAGAGGTTTACCGGATCTGTCTCAAAGGCTTCGCCCGTGATGCTTCCCATTTGGCGCCAGTCTGCGGCAGCGGCCTGTCTAAGCCCCTCCGGCAGGTTAATCTCCAGCATCTTCCGCCCTTTCCGGTTTCTTTCTGTTTTTTGAGACGCTAACACAGCCCTCCCCAAAAGGAGCACCAAAATCATGCGCAACGGCGGACGTATCGCGGCAGCCATCGACGTACTCTCAGACGTCCTGAACCGCCACCAGCCGGTGAAATCTGCCGCGCGCGATTGGGGCAAACGGGCCCGCTATGCCGGCGCGAAAGACCGCGCCTGGGTCTCCGGCCTTGTGCTGGATGCGCTGCGCAAGCGGAATTCCATCGCGCATGCCATGGGCGACGACAGCCCCCGCGGCCTGATCCTCGGCGCGCTGGCCCATGCCTGGGGCTGGAACATCCGTGAAATCGACGCGGCGATGGATGAGGAGCATGCGCCTTCGAAGCTGACGCTGCAGGAGCGCGAACGCCTCGTTATGGCGCCGGACCCGACCGCGCCGCCGCACGTGCAGGGCGACTATCCCGAATGGCTGGCGCCGCACCTGGCGCGTGTTTTCGGAGAAGAAGCGGCCGTTGAAGCGCAGGCCATGGCCGTGCGCGCCGATGTGGATTTGCGCGTCAACACGCTGAAAGTGGATACCGAAAAGGCCGCCGCGCCGCTGAAAAGCGCGAAAGCCGAGCCGTCAAAACTGCTCCACAATGCCTACCATATTCCGGCCCGTGATCCGTCCCAGCGCGAGGCGAGCCTTGAAAGCATTCCGGCCTATTCGAAAGGCTGGGTCGAAGTTCAGGACGCCGGATCCCAAATCGCGGCAGCGGCAGGCAACGCGCAGCCTGGTGAGCAGGTGCTGGACTATTGCGCCGGCGGCGGCGGCAAAACGCTCGCGCTGGCCGCCCAGATGCAGGGGAAGGGGCAGGTCTTCGCCTATGATATCGACGGGCGGAGGCTTTCCGCCCTGATCCCGCGCCTCAAACGTTCGGGCGCCCACAATGTTCAGCTCGTCCACCCGTCGGAGTCGACACAGCTGGAAGACCTGACCGGCCAGATGGACCTCGTCTTCGTCGACGCGCCCTGCACGGGCACCGGAACCTGGCGCCGCCGGCCCGATGCCAAGTGGCGCCTGAAACCTGGCCAGCTGGCCAAACGCCAGCAGGAACAGACCGACATTCTCGCCAATGCCAGCGAATTCGTGAAGCCGGGTGGACGACTGGTCTACGCGACCTGCAGCTTCCTGATGGAAGAGGATGAAGACCGTGTGGCGGAGTTCCTCTCCGGCCATCAGGACTTTACCGAGGAAGACGCCGCTGAAATGGCGATCGCCTCGGGCCTGCTGACCGATGAAGGCGCCGCCATGGTCCGCAACTACCGCGGCCCGTCAGGATCGGTCCGCCTGACCCCGCGCCGGGCGGAAACGGACGGTTTCTTCTTTTCGGTGCTCAGGAAGTCTGGCTAGGGCTCAGAACCCCGGCGCGAACAGTTTCGTCAGCAGGACGCGCTGACGGGCGGAAAGTTCCGGTCGCCAGATCTCGAAGATCAGAACGAAGCGCGACTCGGCACTCTCGTTCCAGGCTTCGTGATTGATGGAGTCGTCGAAGATGAACATCTTGCCCGGCTTCCATTCGCGCGTGTCGTTGCCAACGCGAAAGCCGCATTTCTCTGGAATGATCAGCGGCAAGTGACAGACAAGCCGGGTATTGAACATGCCAACATGCGGCGGAATCCGAGTTCCCGGTTTGAGCTGCGAAAACAAGACTGACGGGCGTGGCGACGGAAAGGCATCGGCCCCAATCGCGTCGATCGCCGCCATTGTCTTCGGGCACGCCGCAATGTTCTCCGCGATCCGCTCGCCCTGTTTGACGAGGTAGAACGCACTCCAGTCTGTGCTGTTGAGCAGTGGGGAATCTCCCGGCGCGCCTTTCTGGTTCCGGTCTTCGACATAGGGAGAGAATCTTGCCGCCTGACGGGCCTCCGCCAGCACAGCTTCAAGTTCTGCCCGGATGGTGTCGGTTTCCGCTTCCAATGCGGCAGTCCACGGGAATTCATCGCGGTGGAAAAATTGCCGGTTCGGCAGGCCGGCATACAGAAACCGCGACGGCTGGGAATAATATGGCCGCTTCCGTTCGGCGAGGATCTGGAGAGATTCGATCAGGAGCTCGTCCTCGGGCTCGCTGCCGAGCTTATGAACATCGATGAAATCATCGACCGGATGGCGAACGTTCTGAATCGGGCGGGACAAGGCCTGCCGGGCCCGGACGAGGAGGTCGGCAATTTCCGGTGACTTGTTCCCAATCGCTTCTGCTAGCGGCACGGCCTGTTCAAAGAAGGATCGCGCGCGAAGAGACTGGCCGCAGGAGTCCAGGAACATGCCCATGTAAAGCAGCGCACGCGGATTTTCCGGTTCGCGGCGGATCGCTTCTGCAAGTGCCTGTTCGGATCCGGCCATGTCCTTGTTCAGCGATCGCGCATGAGACAGCACAATCCAGATATCGGCGCCTGGCCAGCCAAGTTCTATTGCTTGATGAAAGGCCGCCTCGGCTGCCTGGCCATTGCGCGCATTGAGCGCCTGCATGCCCTGACCGGCAATCTGGCGCGCCTTCTGAAGATTGCTGTCCATGGAAGTCGTCCTTTCGCAGGCCTTGTCCGGTCAATTCCCGGTGACGACTTTCTCTCCGGAGAAAGTGGAAATCGCGCCGAGGAATTTCGCGATTTCGGTACGCTCTTGCTCAGACAGTTCCGGACGCCAGATGTCGAACAGGAGGACTACCCGGGTTTCGTTCCCATCATTCTTCGCTTCGTGTTCGATGCTATCGTCAAAGATGCACACTTTACCTTCCTGCCAATAATGAGTTTCGCTTCCGACACGAAGCCAGGCGGGGCCGGGCACCAGGACCGGGAGGTGACAGATCAGGCGGGTGTTGATCAGTCCGTGATGCGGTGGAATATGTGCGCCAGGTTTGAGCAGGGAAAACAGGACCGACGGCGCCTGTCCGGGCAGGCGGTCGAGTGGAATGTTCTCAAAAGCGGCGGCGGTGACTGGGCACCGTTCGCAATTTTCCTCCACGCGCTCGCCGTCCTTCCAGAGGTAAAAGGCGCTCCAATCATCATTGCCGACAAGCTTGTGGCTCTTCACGTTCGGTTGGCTGTCATGACGCTCCAGATAGGGCCGGAAGGCCGCATGATCCTCCAGAACGCCCATCAGTTCGCGTTTGATGTCGGCCGTCTTCGCTTCGAGGCCGGCGACCCAAATGAATTCGGCGGTGTCGTAGAACTGGATCTGAGGCAGGCCGGGAAAATAGTATTTCGTTGGCTGCTGGAGATAGATACCGGACTTGCCGAGGAGAATATCGACCGATTGGTCGAACCGTTTGCTCCGCCCTGCCTTCGGCAGCTCGCCTTCGATAAAGGCTTCATAGCCTTGCGCATATTCTGCGAGACGGGCTTGCGCCCGTTGGACACCTTGCCGGATCCCTGGCGCCACTTGTCCGCCGGCAAGCTGGATCGCTTGCAGGGCGCCAGAATAGGCGCGGCTCGCATCCTGAGTACGTCCGCCGACGTGCTGGACGTCTCCGAGCAGCAACAATGCTCCAATGTCCTGCGGCACTTCCTTGAGAACAGAGAGCAGCAACTCGGCTGCCTCGCCAAATCGGCCAGCGCGGGCATGCTCAAACGCAGCCTGTTTGCGGCTTTCCAGGGGGAGGGTGGTTGTCATTCCGGCAGGAAATGCCGGTCCGTCAGCAGGGTCAAGCGCCAGTAGCGCCGCAGCCGCATCTTGATGTGGACGAATCTCTCATCCTCGGCTAAGCGGCGCCATGACTGACCAGAGACACGAACGCGCCCTTATCGTCGACTTTGGAAGCCAGGTGACTCAGCTGATCGCCCGGCGTCTTCGCGAGAGCGGCGTCTACTGCGAAATACACCCCTTCAACAAAGTTGATGCTGCGTTTCTGGCAGATTATGCCCCGAAGGCCATCATCCTCTCAGGCGGCCCGTCCAGCGTCACCTGGGAAGGCAGCCCAAGGGCGGACGATGCCGTCTTCAGCCTCGGCGTTCCGGTACTTGGAATCTGCTATGGCCAGCAGGTGATGATGGAACAGCTGGGCGGCAAGGTCGAAAGTGGTACCAGCCGCGAATTCGGTCGGGCGTTCATCGAAAAGGTCGTCGATGACCCGATCCTTGAAGGCCTTTTCCACGCCGGTGACCACGAGCAGGTCTGGATGAGCCATGGCGACCATGTTGCCGACATGGCGTCAGGCTTCGGCGTAATCGCGAAATCCCCCGGCGCACCTTACGCAATCATCGCGGACCCGGAGCGGCGCTTCTATGGAACGCAGTTCCATCCGGAAGTCGTTCACACGACCCATGGCCGCCAGCTGCTTCGCAATTTCACGCATGGTGTCGCCGGTCTGAAGGGCGATTGGACGATGGCTGCATACCGCGCTGAAGCAGTCCAGAAGATCCGTGATCAGGTCGGTGAGGGGCGCGTGATCTGCGGCCTGTCTGGCGGGGTCGACTCCTCGGTTGCCGCTGTTCTCATCCACGAAGCGATCGGCGACCAGCTGACTTGCGTCTATGTCGATCACGGGCTGATGCGCGCGGGCGAAAGCGATCAGGTCGTGAACCTGTTCCGCGAACACTACAATATTCCGCTGGTCCATGTGGATGCGTCGGACCTCTTCCTCGGCAAGCTCGAAGGTGTGACGGATCCGGAGCGCAAACGGAAAATCATCGGCGGCCTGTTCATCGACGTTTTCGAAGACGAAGCGAAGAAGATCGGCGGCGCGGATTTCCTTGCTCAGGGAACGCTTTATCCGGACGTGATCGAGAGCGTTTCTGCGCTCGGTGGACCGTCCGTCACGATCAAGAGCCACCACAATGTTGGCGGCCTGCCGGAACGCATGAACATGAAGCTGGTCGAACCGCTTCGCGAATTGTTCAAGGATGAGGTCCGCGCGCTTGGCCGGGAGCTTGGCCTGACCGATGCCTTTGTCGACCGTCATCCGTTTCCGGGCCCGGGCCTTGCGATCCGTATTCCGGGTGCAATCACACGCGAGAAGGCCGACACGCTGCGCAAGGCCGATGCGATCTATATCGAAGAGATCCGCAAGGCGGGTCTCTACAATGAGATCTGGCAGGCTTTCAGCGTCCTGCTGCCTGTAAACACGGTCGGCGTGATGGGCGATGAGCGCACCTATGAAGCCGTCCTCGCGCTGCGGGCTGTGACATCCACAGATGGTATGACTGCGGACTATTATCCCTTCGAGCATGAATTCCTCGGCCGCGTCGCGACCCGGATCATCAATGAAGTGAAGGGCGTCAATCGCGTCGTCTACGATGTGACGTCGAAGCCGCCCGGTACAATCGAGTGGGAATAGGGGCTGTATTCCGATGAGCACCAATAAACGTATCGTTGTGTCCAGCGATCACGCGGATATCGAGCTTCGCAAGACCATTGCAGTGCATGTCGCTGCTCAAGGCTGGGATGTGGTCGATATCGGACCGATGACGTCGGAAAGCACCCACTATCCGATTCACGGAGAAGCAGCGGCACAGAAGGTTGCTTCCGGCGAATGTCAGCTCGGGATCATCGTTTGCGGCACCGGCCAAGGCATTATGATGGCGGCCAACAAGGTGAAAGGTATTCGTTGCGGTGTGTGCAGTGACACCTTCTCTGCCCGAATGATCCGGCAACATAATGATGCGAACATGCTGTCCCTGGGCGCGCGCGTCGTTGGGGAAGGTCTGGCGCTGGACATCGTCGACGCTTTCCTGAATGCCGAATTCGAAGGCGGTCGGCACGGAACTCGCGTCGATATGATCAAAGCCCTCGAAGGTTAGCGCCGGGGAAGTGTGGCAATTCCTGCCGGTCTCGCCGAATATGGCGGAGACAAGGGAGGAAAGTATGGAACAGGCAGGCGACTTCCTCGAGGAAAGCCGGGCCCTTTACGGGCTACTCGTAAACCGCCCCGAAGCAGACTTCGGCAAGGTGACCCAGTTCAAGGACTGGACGGTCGATGATGTGCTCCGCCACCTCCATTTCTGGAACTGGATGGCTGAGCTTCAAATCGTGGATGAAGTGCGGCTCGAAGAAGAACTCGCAGCTGTCGGCGCCCAAGGTATGCGCTCTCGTGAGCAGGCTCATGTAGACGGGGCATCCGGTCGCCCGCTGCTCTCGGTGTGGTGGGATCAGGCGCAAAAGACTGCAGAAGTTTTTGCAGAAGCAGACCCCAAAGCCCGCCTGAAGTGGGCCGGGCCATCCATGAGCGCGCGCTCGTCCGTAACGGCAAGACTTATGGAGACCTGGGCCCACGGACAGGAAATCTATGATGTGCTTGGGGCGGAACGGGTGGACGCCGACAGGATAAAAAATATCGCCGTGCTGGGGATCAATACTTATGGCTGGACTTACCTGGTCCGCAAGGAGGAGCCAATCGGCCCCATGCCTTACGTGAAGCTTACGGCACCGTCCGGAGAAATCTGGTCGTTTGGCGAAGAAGACGGCGCCAATCGGATTGAGGGCCGCGCCACGGAATTCTGCCAGGTGGTGACGCAGACACGCCACATAGAGGATACAAACCTGAAGGTGACAGGACCGGTTGCGGAAGACTGGATGTCGAAGGCGCAGTGTTTCGCCGGCGGCCGGAATGATCCACCAGCTCCAGGAACCCGTTTCCGTGCGAAAATCCTGACCTGAGACGAAATCACTCCGGGCAGATACATGGACAAGCGGGGCAGGGGCTGCCAGTTCTCCTGCCAGCAAAATTGGAGGCAAGCCGTATGTCGGTCATCAAACTCGAAAAACAGGGTCCCATCGTCGTCATGACGCTCAACCGGCCGGACGCAATGAATGCGCTCGGTCAGGATGGTGACGGCAAGGCCATTGCGGCGGCCTGCGCGGAAATCACAGCGGATCCGCAAATACGGTGTGCCATCCTCACTGGCGCCGGCCGGGCCTTTTCGGCGGGCGGCGACGTCAAGGCGATGCAAAACAAGACCGGCGCCTTCGGAGGCAAACCGCACGACATCCGCGAAGGCTACCGCCGGAACATCCACGTGATCGTGCGGTCTCTCTACAATCTGGAAGTCCCGCTGATCTCAGCGATCAACGGTCCGGCCATCGGCCTTGGCTGTGATGTGGCCTGCATGGCGGATATCCGGATTGCATCAGAGAAGGCCAAGATGGGCGTGACCTTCCTGAAACTGGGGCTGATCCCAGGCGATGGCGGCGCCTGGCTTCTGCCGCGCCTGATCGGCTCCTCGCGGGCAGCACAGCTCCTCTTCACCGGTGACGTCATCGATGCCCATACCGCTTGTGAGTGGGGGCTCGTCTCTCAAGTGGTTCCAGGAGAGCAGCTGATGGACGAAGCCATGTCGCTCGCTCAGCGCATTGCAGGCCAGCCGCCGCAAGCACTGCGCCTCGCCAAGACGCTGATGCGCCAAGGCGCGACGACATCCTATGACACAATCATGGAAATGTCTGCCGCAGCGCAGGCGCTGATGCACGAGACCGACGATCACATGGAAGGCGTCAACGCCATCCTCGAAAAGCGCACACCTGAATTCAAAGGCGAATAGGCGCTACTTCACGACTCCGTCGGCATAAAGCGCGTCGATGTCACTGGAGGGCAATCCAAGCCTCTCCAAGACATCACGCGTATGTTCTCCAAGTTTCGGTGACGGTCCTTTCGGGCCGTCATCGGCACCCGGGAACCGGACAGGCGAAGCAGGGGAAGGGAAGGTCGACCCGTCGCCCTTGCTGCTCGGAACGTCCACAATCGCACCGGCTGCCTTTGTCTGCGGATCCTTTGCGACTTCAGCGAGTGTCTGCACCGGCGCCCAGGCGATGGAATGCTCATCCAGACGGGCGGAGATTTCGTCCTTGGTGAATTTGGCAAATCCGGCGTCGATGATATCGACGAGTTCGGCTCCATTCTGACGGCGGGCCTTGGAACTCGTGAAGCGGGGATCTTCCAGCAGGTCTCCGCGGCCAATCACCTTGCACATGGGTACCCAGTCCACATCACCCTGACGCTGGACGATACAAATCCAGCTATCATCCTTGGTTTTAAAGAAGTTGGTCATAGGCACGTTCTGCTCATGCCGGCTCTTGGTCGAGGCGACACGATTGAAGAAAAGCTGGATCGCGAAATCTGATCCGAGGGCGTAGAGGCCGGCACGGAAAAGCGATGACTCCACCAGACGTCCTTTTCCGGTCCGGGTCGATTCCACCAGGGCCGCGCAGATGCCTGCTGCGGTTGCCATGGACGTCGTGTGATCACCGAAGGCCGTCCGTAGAGGGAAGGGCTCCTGCCCCTTGGGCACGGTCAAGGCGCCGACGCCGGTCCGGCTCCAGAAACTCGCCACGTCAAAACCCGGCCGATCGGCATCGGGACCTTCCAGCCCGTAGCCTGTGAGGGAACAATAGACGAGTTTCGGATTGATCTTGCTGAGTTCCTCATAGCTGAGACCAGATCGTTCCAGTCCGCCTGGCCGGACATTGGTCAGGAATACATCGGCTTCTTCGACCATCTTCCTCAGCAACTTCTGGCCTTCCGGCTTGGAGGTGTCGATCGCGATCGACTTTTTCCCGCGGTTGTCGAAATCGAACACGGGATTGTCCTGGATATCCGTTCCAAGCGTCCGGAAGAATATCCGGATCGGATCCCCGCCCGGCGGCTCGACTTTGATGACGTCTGCGCCCCAGTCACTGAGAATCGATCCCGCACCTGGCGCGGCCATATAGGTTGCGTATTCGATGACCTTGATGCCCTCGAGCATGGGCGAATTCCTCCGGATTGTATGTCGTTTTTCCTGAGAACCTTCGGACAGTCCGGGCCTAATATCCAGTCCTTCCGCAAAGAGAGCCGGGCAGGCGAGCGCAGATGGGGGCTTGCCTGTCGCGCCCGGATCGTGAAAACAGCCGTTTGCCGCGGAGGAGTGGCAGAGTGGTTGAATGCGGCGGTCTTGAAAACCGTTGAGCCTTTACGGGTTCCGGGGGTTCGAATCCCTCCTCCTCCGCCAGACAATCCGTATAACTAACTGAAATATAACAACATTTATTTTATATGGGATTACCTACCCATCCATGTACCCATCCTTGTGCTCTGGTGAAGAGTGGTTTCAGGCGGTCGTTTACGGAAACTTGTATTATCACCCCATCAGACATTGAAATCTCTCCGAGGGGGTGCTTCATTTCATGAAGATAGATTTGGGAGGGGAATTATGAAAGCGAATTGGCTGGTTGCTGGAATGCTGGGCGGCGTCGTCGCGTGTTCGTCAGGCTATTCTCAATTTTATTCGGATTACTCTCAAGGTAACAAAAGTATCGCTCCGGCGACATCCGCGCCCAAGGTCGCAAACGTATCAGGTACCCCTAAAGAGGTAATCTATACCATGTTCACCAATGGGTACACGCTTGTCGGCGAGTCGTCATTTAATGCCCCGTCGGAGGACACATCCCAAGCACTTACACAAGCTAAGAAAGTGGGTGCCGAATATGTAGTGCTTCGCTCGAACTACACAAATACGGTAAGCGGAAGCATTCCTATCACTACCCAGCAAAACGTCACCTCACGAAC
Organism: Hyphomonas sp. GM-8P; assembly: GCF_003263315.1. Lineage (NCBI taxonomy): Bacteria > Pseudomonadati > Pseudomonadota > Alphaproteobacteria > Hyphomonadales > Hyphomonadaceae > Hyphomonas > Hyphomonas sp. GM-8P. Next base: position 3,158 of record NZ_AWFE01000060.1, on the reverse strand, counting down.
AAATGGAACTGCCACAGCATACGGTACCGGCGGGATGGCGACTGGAACTTATAGCGGAACGACAACGACTACCGTTCCGGTTACTACTTATACGCCTTATTCTGTACGCAGATATGATCAATCAGCTCTGTATTTTGCGCCCATGAAAGAACCTTGTCTTGGTGTGCTCCCAGAGGAGCTCTCGGACGATGAAAAGATTATGCTTGGAACGAACAAGGGCCTTCGAGTGGCTGCGGTCCGGAAGGGAAGTCCTGCTTATGACGCAGATATTTTGCCAAACGACTACATACTTACGGTAAACCAACAGCCTGTTATTGATACTACACCAGCACCTAAAACCGGTCAGAAAATGGAATTAGGGATTGTACGAGGTCGCAACAGAATCTCGGTACAGTTCATAGGCGGACCTGGTTGTACTGAGTGACTTTACTTAAGGTTCTAAGCTTCGGTGCTATCGCAATCCTTTCGGGGTTTGAAGGACGTGCGCAAACCATTCGGCCTCCGGTCGAGACTATTGTAGAAGATCCATTCGCGGCGATGGAAGAGTTTGCAAGATGTAGTGCTCGCTTTGAGCATGCGGCAGGAATGGCGCGATCTGCAGGAAAGCCAGCTGGCGCAGAAGAATATATGGGCACGTCTCGGGGCGCCCGAGTCGCTGCCAACTTCTTTGCGATGTATCTGGCTTTGGAAACAGCTGGAGATGATACCGATGCATATGCAACACTTCAGTCGCTACGCCTAAACCAAGTCGAAAACTTTTACCAATTGGAACGAAATACCCAGCTCGCTGCCGCGGAGCGGGGAGAATTTGACGAAGCAGGCTTCAGGTATTGTTTCGATCTTCAGCCGCTACAGATTGCAATTATTGAGCAAATGCGGCGAGATGGACTTATGTGAGCTTTCCACGCAGGCTGAAATTGCCTTTTCGGTCTGGTCATCAGAACTCAAATCCGCTCTGCTCCAGCAATCGATAAAGCTCTTCCGCTTCATGCGTGTGACTACCTTTCCGGTAAGCCGTCCGGATCATCGCCTCCAGTACCGGCGTCGGGATCTCATCCACGCTGTCATAGAAAGATGGGGTCTTGCTTTCGAGGCGTTGCAAGCGGCTCTTGAGGGTCATTTGATGGCGTCCACCATTGCGCTACACCGTACCTGAAAAGCATCGCCGCTTTCACCCTCTCCACACGATTGTTGCGTCCCGGCGTGCGGCCCTTTGAGAATGTAAGCCAGTTTTGGACCCAGGTTAACCGGCCCGTCCGGACTCGGAGCAACGGAACAGATGTAGATGACATCGGGTTTCGTGCCGATACGCCCGGACTTTCCTTCCAGTGCCTTTACCCGCCGCTCTATAGTGTTCATCTCTGCGCCTCGCTATGCCTCAGGAAGTCTCTCAACTTTTCTGCGGGCGAACGTTTGTCGGCAGGATCAGAATGAGAGGCGAAGGAACCGGAATATGTCATGCCTAGACGGGCAAGTCCTTCGCGAATTTCTTGACGCCGTTCCTCTCTGGAGGCCTTCGGTGACGTTCTCTTTTCCAGTCTGACTAGTCGGCTGTCCATGCTGTTCACGACCGCTCCTCCAGTGCTCGCAAACGAGCCTCCAGTTCCGTTGTCTCCAAAGCTTTGCGGTAAGCTTCGATTAAGCCCGTAAGACCTTGCGCATCTGTTGGGGTCAGTTCGCCGCTCGCGACGCTTGCCAGAATTGCGCCCATCGCTGCGGCTGCATTCTGCGCACCATCCATAGGCGGAAGCGTGAAGCGAACGGGAGAGTCCTTGCGGGGAGGTGCCAAACGCTCCAGGCAAAGCCTTAGCGCGACAGTATCGCCTGCCAGAGCCATCTCAACCGCCTTGCGGGTTAGGGCCTCGCCTTCGCCGTCCAGAAGCGCTTGTATGGCCAGCGTGGTTTTATGACGCGAGCCCTTGGGCCGTCCAGAATTACCGGGCTTGAATTGGTGCTCCTTGGGCGGCTTACCGCGCCCAACTCCTTCCCGTTTCCTTCCCGTAGTATCGGGATCGCCTTTGGCCTTCTCACTCATCGGATACCTCCTTTGTTATATGGCTTCCACGCAGGGCGAACAGGGCGAAAGGGGCGAATGGATTGGCAAGCGTGTTGTAGACAATGCAGTTCCAGAGATTTTGCATTGAGGCGAACGCGGGGCGAACGCGGGGCGAACAGGGGCGAACGCTGTTCCCGTTCGCCCAACGTTCGCCCAGAAGAGGCGAACAACAGAGCTTTGAAATGAAACAAGATTATTCATTGTTCGCCTTATTCGCCCCATTCGCCCGATACAGGCGCCTTAATCATACCCAGCGCCACGCATTTTGGGTTCAACTCCAACATGCCATTGGCTTCACGCATCCAGTTTGCGTCCTTCAGCAAGCTGAATGCTTCTTTTCGATTTATGACCTTCCTCAGGTGCTTTGGGCCGCACCGTGAAAAGGTCTTGCAGGGTACCGCGCCCTTGCGTTCATGTAGCCATGCGGCGACGATAAGTGCGTCCTTTGCCGCTGCATTCTGGGGACCGATCCTCGCCAGCCGGACCGTCTCGGAAAGGAAATAGCGGGCCACACGAATAGCGCCCTCCATTGTGCAGCCTGATATTTCCATCTGGTCCGCAAAGGCTGCAAACGTCCCCGCAATGCGGGCGGCTTGTTCCTGTACCTTGTTTACAAGATCGCTCATGCCTTCCAGGTCGCCCGCAGGTGCAAGGGACCGCTCAACCTCGTTCGCATAGTCAACCAGAGCCCTCATGGCTTCCGTAGTGAGGGGCAGCAGCTCTCGCTGGACAGCTCCGTCATCACGGCTCACAGGCCGCCCAAGGAGGGCCTTAACGCGCATGGCAAAGGACTTCACTTCGACGGTAATGCCATCGGTCTGCCACTCTTCCAGTGTCATGATCCGCGTCCCGATCGTGGAAGCCGGTTTGTGAATAAGGCAGCGCGCGAGGAGGCCTTGCCCCTTTGCCATCGGGTCCGAAAGGAACGGCTGCAATGCGACCGGCTGAGCCTGCAAGTGAACGGCCAGGCGGCAATCATTGGCCGTCAGCGTCTCGGATTTGTCTTTTGAGCCCCTCAGCTTGTAGGCCTGCAGGCCGCCATCCCAGAACTTGGAAAGCCCCGCCAGGGAGCCGAGGCGGTTCTCTGCTTTCATCGAATGCC